>JAYTRB010000277.1:0-18664 GCA_043746425.1 Planctomycetia bacterium | reverse complement strand
GCGTCGGCCCAGCGCGAAACGTGCGCGTCAAGACGGGCAGCCACGGCGATCAATACGTCGGGTCGGTTGGCAACGCGTTTCGAGGTCAGGAAGGCATGCCGCGCCTGTTCAAGCTGGGTACCATTCTTGTCAGCCGCTTCGAGGTTCGCCAGTGCCAACAGCGCAGCCTCGACGGCCTCGTCGCTGTCGACTTTGCACAGCGACATGATCGCCTGCGAACGAATGCTCGCCCCGGTTTTCTCGCTGGTTGCAGCAGTCATCAGCAAGCCGATCGCGGCCGCAGGAATTGCTTGTTCGCCAGCGAGAAGTTGTACCGCCGACGGAACAAGCGTTGCATCCCGGGTCGCCAGGGCCACCATTTTTTCAAGCGCGTCGTCCAGCCGAATCTTGTGCCGGCCCAAAGCCAAAACGTATTGGGCCGCTTCGTCGCCGCTGGCCCTGGCAAACGCCGCGCGCAGTGCCGCGGCAATTTTGGGGGTCTCTGCCCAAGCTTCGGTCTTGTAGTAGGGGCCCGACGTGTCGGGGCGAGTACCCCAGCTTTCGCCTTCCCAGCGACCTTCATGAAAATGCAGACGGCAGAGGGCGGCGAATAACCCAACGCGGCGCTCAGGTGCTGACTCGGTTTCGAGCCGCGCATTCACGTTCGCGACAACTTCAGGATCATGGAGTTGCTGCACAACCCGCAGGGCGCCGGCACGCTCTTGCGGTCGCGCATCAGTACGATCGACAACCGCCAGCGCGGCTTCGGCGGCATGCAGAGCGGCCATCGCCTGCACGGCCGTGTGGGCCACAATCGGATCGGCGTCTGCCAGCAGCCGAGCGATCACCGCTGCCTGCTCGAGTTTTCCAAATCGAGCCAGCGACACGGCGGCCTGCCGACGGACACGCGGATTCGAGTCGGCGATCGCCGCGACAAGTGGGCCGGCATCGAGGCCGGCACATTCGCTGAGGCGATCGGTCATGGCACGCAGTGCATACTCGCGAATTGTTTTATCGCGGGTCAATTGAGCCAGAAACCCGGCTGATCCGGCGTGCATCGCCTGTTTCAGCGCAAACACCGCAGCGACGCGCGAAGCGAGTGGCGCAGCCGTATCAAGACAAAGAGCTTTCAACTGGCCGACTGTGGCGGGCTCGAGGCCGCGCCGCAGCAGGGCCCTTTGTGCTTCCAGTCGTCGGCGATGGCTCGGGGATTTCAGCAGCAGCACAAGTTCTGCCGAATTCGCCTTCAAAAAATCAGGCAACGGATCGGGCTTGTAGCCTTTCGGCACGATTTGCAGCAGAAAGCCGACATTCTCGCCAATGTAGGTGAACGTGGCCCCGCGCCAACTCGTCACGTATAATCGGCTCATCGCATCGACGTCGAGATCAGTCACCCGTGGTGCCCGAATAAACTCGGTCTGATCGGCTGCCAATGTGGCTCCGTTGGGGGTCAGGCGGTGGCGGTAGATCCATTCTCTCCCCCAGTCAGCCGTATACAGCGCATTCCCGTAGCCATCAGGAAACCCAGGTTCGTCGAGATACAAGGCCCCGCATCCCGAACCGCCGCCGTAAATGTCGAGCGGTGCAACCGCTTCGTCGGTGAAATTCTGAAACAGCGACGGATAACCGTGATGCTCCATTCCCGTAAAGTGATGCAGGCGAATATCCCACCCGCCTCCGTCATTGGTATTGTCGCGGGCATAGGCGTTCAGGAGCGGGTCGAGGGCGACTTCTAGGATATTGCGAGTGCCGCGCGAGTAGACCTCAAACTCTGTTCCATCGGGACGCACGCGAACCACGCCGCCGCCGCGAAATTGCAGTTTCTTGCCGTCAGCTCCGGTCGCTTCCATGAAGCCGAAATCGCCGATGGCCAGATACAGCCAACCGTCAATTCCCAGCGTGACCCCATTCGACGTGTGATCGGCCGGGCGGTCTTTGAACGAGAATGCCAGATTTTTCACCAGAAACTTTTGCTCGTCAGCAATTCCGTCGGCGTCGTTGTCGATGAATGCGCTGAGGTGTGGCGGGTGCAACACATATAATCGGTCGTGGTCCCACACCAGACCGCGCGGCGAATCGACATCGGGCACAAACAATTTTGATTCGTCGGCCCGACCGTCGCCATCGACATCGCGCAGTCGATAAATCGCCCCGCGGTGCGGCGCGCGGTCGAGCGAGCCGTTTTTGTCGACCGAGACATAAACATCGCCGTTCGGCGCGGCGGCGACGAACACAGGATAATTCACCGCGGGTGGCGCGGCAAACACTGTCGCTTCGAAGCCTTCGGGAAGCTTCACTTCTGCCAGCAACAACTTCTCATCGGCTTGACGGGCGTCGGCGGTTTCCTGCGAAACAAGCTTTTCGCCGAATACACTGACTTCCCACAGGCTGCCCCAGCCGCCTGAATCGCTGTCGAGAAATGTCACGCGCAAATAGCGGGTGTCGGGGGCGTCGAACTTGTGGGTATAGTCTTTCGCCTTGTTGTGCGTGGCATCGACGCTGGTCTTCCACGCCTTGGCGTCGGCCGAGGTTTCGACCACGTAGTGGTACAAGGCGGCTGGCTTCTCCCAATCGAGTCGGCAGCCGGCGACCTTTTGGCTTTTCCCCAGATCGATCTGCAACCACTGGCCGCTCGCTCCGTCGGCAGCGCACCACCGTGTCGCCGGATTTCCGTCGATGGCGTTTTTTGCGAAATTGTTCTTGGCCGTTTCTTCGCTCGACGCCGTCGCCTTGCCTCCTTTGGCCAGATTCTCGGGTACGAGCTTCGGTTTGACGGGCTTCAGGTATTTATCGTTGAGCTTGTCGCAGGCCCACAGCGTGCCCCGCGTCAGCATATCGAGAAATCGAGGACTCCCGACCGTTTCATTGTGGTGCCCCAGCGTTGTGCCGAAAACACGTCCTTTGCCGTACTGGTTGGTCCAGACACAGACTTCATCATTCCCTTTTTCCTGATTTTTTGAGACGGCCAGAGGATGGGCCGTATCCCAGACCTTTTCGATCCAATACAGTTCGCCTGCCGGGTTAGACCAAGCCGCGCCGAATTTTTCCATGATCGGGTGTTTGGCGTCGCGATTGAGAACCTCGTGGGCATAGCTCGCACCGTGCCGGCGCGACGTCACGCCGCAGAATTTGAACCACTCGTCGGTTCCGTCGCGGTAGCAATGCATGGCGCAATGGACAACGACGGCCGGCAACCCCGCCTTGTGGGGTTTAAGAATGCCTGCTGTCCAATCGGGTTCCTTCGCGTCTGAGAAACACTCATCGTGAATCACGACGTCGAAGCCTTCAGACCAATTCTCTTTTTCATACAGCGGAATCTTTGATGTCGTCGCTGTCCCCCCTTGCTGCACGACAGTGACTTGCACGTGAGCCCGCTCTTCAAGCCCCTTCGAAATCAGATCTTTCTGCGCATCGTAATCGTGGCAACACCCGCCGCAGACCAATAGAACCTGGAGCGGCTTGACTTTGGGCTCTTCCGCCGGGAGGGAACGCCCAGACAGCAAGACAAGTCCGAGGGAAACGATTGCGAGAGCGATTGGTTTCATCAAGATGTTCCAGAATTCGAGTTTCAAAGGACCTTTTCTACAACGAATTGAATCAATTCAAATCTGTCGGTAACAATCCTCCCGTTTTTGAAGTGGGGCGATGGCAGGCTGGCAATTTCCCGCCACGCATTTTTTGGCCGGCAACGCGTGCTTCCTGGCAGCGAGCGGTTTTACGACCCGATTCGGCGCCGCACTGACAGATTCTCAGTTTACTCGCCGTTACGACTGCGAGTCCACCGGCCAGAGTGAGTTTTCGGCGACTTTTCGTGCAGGGCCGCACTCTGGGTTCCTCGCAGTTGACCGCGATTCGCGCAGTCCCATTTCCCATTTGGTTAACAGGCTTCTACTGCGCAGAATTCGGGACGAGCTTACACACATGCTCGCCATTGCCTTGCTCGAGCTGAATCGTGGCATGCATGATTCCGAAGCGCTCGTGCAGCGTGTGCTCGATTTCGGCCAGAAAGGTATCATCAATGCGTCCATCGGGTTTGACCAGGTGAACGGTGAGTGCCGTTTCGGTCGTGCTCATGCCCCAGATGTGAAGATCGTGTACGTCGTCGATTCCAGGCAGGGTCCGCAGGTAGTCGCGGACCAGCACGGGGTCAATCTCTTTGGGAACCGCGTCGAGTGCCAGATTCAACGACTCTCGCAAGAGTCCTGCTGTTGAGAAAAGAATCGCCGCCAAGATGATCAGGCTCGTCAGAGGATCGATCCAGGACCAGCCGTGCCATTGAACCAGACCTCCGGCAATGACAACTCCCAGCGAGACGGCGGCGTCGGCCGCCATGTGCAGGAAGGCGCCGCGCAGGTTCAGGTCGTGCTGGCGCCCCGAGTAAAACAGAATCGCCGTAAGGCCATTGATGACGACTCCCGCGCCGGCGACGGCCATCATCGTCCCTCCGGCGACTTCCGCCGGTTGCCCCAGCCGCCGTAGGGCTTCCCAGGCAATGCCGCCTGTGGCGAGCAATAGCACCACGGCATTGATAAGTGCCGCGAGAATTGACGTTCGCCGCAGGCCATAGGTTCGGCGTTCGTCCGGCCCGACAGTGCTCAAATACGCGGCGACCCAGGCCAGTAACAGCCCGAAGACATCGCTCATGTTATGCCCGGCGTCGGCCAGAAGCGAGACCGAGTGAGATGTCAGCCCGAATACGACTTCGACCGCCACGAACGAAAGATTAAGGGCTACACCAATGGCAAAGGCGCGTGTGTAATTAGCCGGCGAATGATGGTGGTGTTCGTCGTGAGACATAGTCGAAGATTCGAGACCAGGCTGTCGGCAACTCAATTGCGATTCAGCCACCCGTTTGCCGGAAGTGAATGCGTTCACCTGTCGGGCCTGTCGCTTGATCGAGATTTCTGCCAGACCAAACGGCCGCCCCGAGGTCTGCTGCGAGCGAAACGGTCGCATTTGCCGACCGCCGGGGGGCCCTGCCACCCGAGCGCAGACAATACTGCCTGGTTTTAGAATGTCCACCCGGTATACAGTTTCGACTGGAATTCCTTCCATTCTTCGTGGTGTTCCGGGGCATTGTTGCGCTCCATCCGTTGGGCGATCCAGTCGTCCATTCGTCTGAGTCGCTCGATCAGCACTCCCATCGTATTGAAAGCCAGCTTATAAGCCGCCAGCGACCCGTTTTGCAAAAGCTGGTCGTACTTAGGTCGCGGCAACCGCACGACGTCAACTTCTGAAAGCGCGCGGACAGAAGCAGAGTGCGGACCCGGATTAAAGAATGACATTTCTCCGAAGACTCCGCACGGCTCGAGGATCCAAAGCTCCTTTTCAACTCCTTCTTTTGCTCTTTTCACGACTTGGCAGCGTCCTTTGACGACGATCCAGACGTATTGAAACGTCTCGCCTTCAGCCAGAATCATATCGCCGGCGCGATAAGACTTGCCCTCAAGCGCGGAGACCAGTTCCTGCCTTTCTGAGGTGCTCATTCCCTTGAAAAGAGGACATTGAGCGAAGGTGGTGTCGGAAACCTCTGTAAGCATCAGATTCCTCCCAGAACGGTGGCCCGGCCGACGCGACCGATCCCGATAATGTATGCCGCGGTCCTGAGCGACACGTGCTTTTCCTGGGCGATATTCCAAACCCGATCGAAGCTGTCGACCATGACGCGGTCCAATTCTTTACGGACACGGGCCAGATCCCAGTTGAAGTGCTGGCGGTTCTGAACCCATTCAAAATAGCTTACCGTCACCCCGCCCGCATTGGCCAGAATGTCGGGGACGACGACCACATTACGTTTATGTAATATTTCGTCGGCCTCGGCCCGGGTGGGGTTATTGGCCGCCTCGATGATAATTTTAGCTCGCAGATCCTGTGCCACCTCTTCGGTAATGACACCCCCCAATGCCGCGGGAACGAGCAAATCAACGTCGGCCCGCAGCAGTTCGTCGTTGGTGATTGCATCGGCGCCGGGAAATCCGGCGACTACCTTCTGGTCGGCCACCCATCGGATGAGCGCCGGAATATCAAGTCCCTCAGGGTTCCAAACGCCGCCCGCGACATCTGTTATGCCGAGAACTCTGGCGCCCGCCTCATGCAGAAACCGAGCGGCATAGCTGCCTACATTGCCGAATCCCTGCAGCGCCACGGTGGTGCCGGCGACGGTCTGTTGAAGCTGTTTGAGGACAGCCTCGGTGACAATCACAACGCCGCGACCGGTCGCCTCCTCGCGCCCTTGCGACCCGTGCAGTTCGAGCGGCTTGCCAGTGATGCACGCCGGACTGAAGCCATGATATTTCTCGTACTGGTTGACAGCCCAGGCCATGACTTGGGCATTGGTTCCCATATCAGGAGCCGGAATGTCTTTGTCGGGGCCAATCATATCGTGAATGGCGTCGATGAACCGGCGGGTAATGCGCTCCAGCTCGCCACGGCTGAGTTGGGTGGTGTCGACAGCAATGCCGCCTTTGGCCCCGCCGTAGGGAATATTAACGACGGCCGTTTTCCAGGTCATTAACTGGGCCAGGGTCTCGACTTCGTCGCCGTCAACCTCGGGGTGATAGCGCAAGCCCCCTTTCATCGGGCCGCGGGCGTCATCGTGTTGCACCCGATACCCGATAAAGCTTCCGATCTCGCCATTATCCATCTCCATCGCGATCTGCACTTTGACCTCGCGTTTGGGGGTGAGCAGCAGCTTGCGCATGTTCTGCGACAACCCCATGTGATCGGCGGCCTGGTTGAAATATCGGCGTGCAGCTTCAATGGCGTTCATAGGCATCTCACATGCAGATCATTGAAAAAATGGCTCAGAGAAGAGCGAATACGTCTGACGGACGGGAAAATATATTCAACTCTCACGATCGCCTCTACTTTATCCTACCAACCTTCGTTTTCGATACGACTACTGATCGCCGAAGAATGACTTTCGCGGAAGCCGAGCTTGGGGTTGCTGCGACAATGGCTCGGGCGATTTCGATGGGGCACCAGAAATCTGCTGTGCGAGATACCCGGCGAGCTCGCGCCCATAAACCGCGTGTCCTTCGGTTGAAAGTGCCGCCGCGCCCTTAAGGTACAGGCGCTCGGGATGGTTATCTTTTTGAAATGTGGTCGACAGATCGCAAAAAGGAATGTTATGGGTTTGGCAAAACTCAGCGAGCGTCTCGAATGGACGCCGGCTGCGAAAATGAGCTTCTTGCGGCACGCCGGCCTGTTCCCGAATTCCTGTCCCATTGCTGGCCAGTGCCGAAACCTGCCAGGGCGCCGGAACCGCGGTCACTACCAGCCGCCCGCCGTTCGATCTCACGAGATCGTCCAGATGCCCAATCACCCCCAAAGCCAGGGCGATATGGACTGACCAATCGGGAGGCTGGTCTTCCAGCCACAAATACCGGCACCGCCGCGATTCAATCGAACGCGACTTTTCTGCGAGCGTCCGCTCAGCAAGCACAGAATTCAGTTGTTGCCGCGCAAACTGCGGCAGAAGCAGCATGCCTTCCCGTCCTGATTTTCTGCTGGAACGCGGCAGCTCCAGCGCGGGATTGGCGCAGCTCAACGGTCTTCCGTCGGCATTCATCACCGCCTGTCGACGTAATTGGTAATCGTCGGCGATGTCTGACATATCGAAATTCAAAACAACCAGGTCGGGCTGCAGCGACATGAGTTCGTTTCGGAACTGCAGATACGACAACATAGGACAATAGTCGGGAACGCCGGCGTTGATGACCTCGACCGTCGACGCCACCCGGCCCGTCAGCTCGGCTTGCAGCACGGCGCAAAACGTTTCTGGCTCGGGAATTGCCTGGGCAAACGTCGAGTCGTCACCCAGACAGATAATGCGATAAGTTCCCTCGGGTTTGGGAACAGCCGGATCAGAACCTCGTCCCCCTCGGCTGTTGACCACCACCCGCACCCGCCCCCCCGTGTCGGGGTTCTTTACAGAGAAGGTATGCGAGGGCTTGAGCGTGTGGTGCATGAACCAGCTCTTGCAAATCAGGCCGCGGTCGTAGAGATCGCGGCGGGTCACCTGCGCCGTGGCCGAGTCATAGACGCGCAGCGACACTTCCGCCAGACACGCCACGAGCGCCAAAACGGTCACGGCGTACAGCAGATGCTTGCACCAGAGGAAACACGAACGAATCATCCCTGATTCCCGCGCGAGGAGCCGGCCCCTCGGAGCCAGCCGGAATCGGGGGATGGTAGCGGGCTATGGCAAACTGCACAAGATGATTTGTAGAGGCGCCCATGGCCGCCGTTTCAGGAAAAGTCCTCTTGCGTCAATCGCCCTGATCCTGTATCTCACGTCCCCCTTCCCGTCCTCAGACTGGCCGGCATCTGTCGGCATTGACTTCGGACGGCCCGCGACCCATCGTAAGGATTCCCCCATGAAACGAATCATTGTCCTCGGTTTCGGTCTGGTATTGTCCGCCATTCTAACCGGTTGCTGCTGCATGCCCAGCTGCAATACCGGCTGTGGTTATGGTGGTGGATGCGGTCCCGGTGGTTGCGGCGTCCCCGCCAGCGTCGGCGCGACATCGATGTATGCCCCCGCGTGCAACAGCTGCGCCGCGTATTGAGTCTGGTTTCATCGCTCGACCCTCTACGATCGCAACTGCGCGATGGCTCGTCGTTCGACATCTGTTCGGTGCCCAGAGGGCTGCCGCATCGACTACGAACGCCGCCCAGAAAGCACTTCGAGGAACTGCCGGCTGAGACCGGCATAGAGGCCGTCCTGCGCGATGAGCTGCGAGTGCGTACCACGCTCAACGATTCGCCCTTCATTCAGCACGAGCACGATGTCGGCATCGCGAATCGTACTCAGGCGATGCGCCACGACAAAGCTGGTGCGCCCTACGAGCAGCTTTCGCAGTGCCTCTTGAATTCGGACTTCGGTAAACGTATCGACCGAACTCGTGGCCTCGTCGAGTATTAGAATTCGCGGGTCGGCAAGCATCGCCCGGGCGAAGCAGATAAGTTGCCGCTGCCCGAGAGACAGGCGACCGCCGCGCTCGCCGACTGGCGTCTGGAATCCCTCGGATAACCCTTCGATCAAATCGCGACAATCGAGTTTCTCGACAGCTCCTGCGACTTCAGCGTCAGTCGCATCGGGGCGCCCGACACGAATGTTTTCGAGCACGCTGCCAGAAAAAAGAAAATTGTGCTGCAGCACGATTCCCATCTGGTGATGCAGTGTTTCGGAATCGATTTCGACGGTGTCGAAACCGTCAATCAATACCCGTCCTGCGGTCGCCAGATAAAAGCGGGTGATGAGGTTGATAATTGAGGTCTTGCCTGAACCAGTGTGCCCGACCAGGGCAATGGTTTGCCCCGGCAGGGCGACGAAACTGATGTCGTGCAGCACCGGAAGCGCAGGATCGTAACCGAATGTTACGTTGTCGAACACGACTTGCCCGCGAAGGGCCGGCAGACGAATCGGTCGCTCGACGTCGCTCCAGTCGGGGGTCGTGTCAATCAGCGTGAAGACCCGTTCGGCCCCGGCCATCGCCGTCAGGGCCTGGTTGTACTGATTCCCCAGCATTTGAATCGGATTGAAGAAGATGTTTGCCAGGAAGAAGAACTGGATCAGATCGCTCGTGGTCATCCGCACGTCAGGGTTGAGCACCCGGTAGCCCCCGACCAGAAGCAGAGCAGCAATGAAGAACTGGCTGTTGAATTCGAGCAACGGCAGAAAAATACCCGCCGTACGCGCAGCCCGCATATTGTTGCTGGCATGGTCGCGAACCAGGTTGTGGAACAGCCCGGCATTCAGTTGTTCACGAACAAAACCTTGCGTGACGCGAATCCCGTTGACCGATTCGGCAAGCGTCGATGTCACGCGACTGAAGCTCTCTTGCACGTCGCGATAGGCGCGGCTTAAGCGGCGGCGAAAAAAGTGATTCAGGCCCCACATGGCAGGCATCATGGCGGCCACGACGCCGAACATGACGCGGTCGTAATACAACATGAAAGCTGCCGACACCACCATTTGCCCCAATCCCACGAGTGTCACAAAGAGCACATCCTGCACGCCAATGCGCATGGCCTCGCAATCAGATGTTACGCGACTGATAATGCGGCCGATCTTGGTACGATTGAAAAAACTCATCGGCATCTTTTGCAGATGCGTGAAGATTTCCTGCTGCAGGTCATGGACAACCGCCTCTCCCAATTCGAGCGCCAGTCGCTGGCGGAAGTGAAAATTGATCTGTGTGAAGAGGGCCAGTGCCAGAAGGCCCATCGCTCCGGCGAGGACGGCTGAGAGGGGCGCTTTACCGGCGATCGGACCATTAATGACCGCTCCGATCACCCACGCCACGCAAGGCAACTGGACGGCGCGAATAACCACGGCCAGCAACAGCCAGTTGCGCTTGGCTGCGTATGGTTTCGTATAGGCCAGCAGCCGCCGGATCAGTCCGAAATCGAGTGGCCGGGCGTCGGGCTCGCGATCAAGATCGTGGTGCGTGCGAGTGATGGAAATACCGGGTAGCGCCTCTGGAGTGCGCGCGACTGAACTGAGCGACGACGATAACTCCTGCGCCGTGGGTGGCGAGGACATATCGGCAGGCTGAGGCGCCGGTGATGGGCTCGAGAGGGGCATTGCCTACTTTACTTCAGTGGTACTCATTGACACGCATGTTGTAATCGGGCGGCTGACCGATCGATTCATTGCAGCCAGTGCCGTCACCCTCAAATTCGTTTTCGGGCCCCGCGATCGCCGCATTTTTGGATACCGAAATTCCTGACCTCAAAGCGCCGCTCGCTGTCACGTCAATTCAATTCCTGGCTCCCCACTCCCTGAATCGCCGCGGCCGTTTGATAGTGCCCCGGCATTTCCAGCAGTGCTTCGTGCGTTCCCGTCTGGACGATTCGCCCGTCCTTGAGAACAATCACCAGATCGGCATGCCTGAGCGTGCTCAGGCGGTGGGCCACGACGAACGTGGTGCGGCCCTGCATGGCCCCTTGCATGGCCTCAAGAATTTCATGTTCAGTGTGCGGGTCGATCGATGCCGCCGGGTCGTCCAGCAGCAGGAGGGCTGGATCGAGAAGCAGCGCCCGGGCGATCGCCAGCCGTTGGCGCTGGCCGCCTGACAGATTCATTCCTCCCTCGCCAAGAACCGTGTCATAACCGTCTGAAAGCTGGCTGACGAATTCGTGCGCACAGGCAATCTGTGCTGCCGTTTCGATCTTATCGCGCGTGATCGTCGGTTGCCCATAGGCAATATTTGCGGCGACCGTGTTGCTGAATAAAAAGCTCTCCTGGAATACCCAGCCGATGTTTCGACGCAAATCATCGACTTGAACTTCACGAATGTCGATTCCGTCGACCAGAATGCGACCTGCCGTCGGGTCATAAAACCTGGCAATGAGCGACAAAAGGGTGCTCTTGCCAGAACCGGTCGCACCGAGTATTGCCACGCACTGCCCCGGCTTGACCGCAAAACCAACTTCTTGCAAAACGGGTGTTCCCTGGTCGTAAGCGAACGAAACCCGCTCGAATTCGACAGCCCCGCTGGCACGCGGCAGCGCGATCGCCTGGGGCGGGCTCTGAATCTCGACCGGTGTATCGAGCACCTCGAATACCCGCCGGGCGCCACTCAGGCTCTGCTGGACACTGTTTGTGATATTCGTGAGATTGGCCACCTGACTCGCAAATTGCGTAAGCAAACCTGCGAAGACGACGAGACCTGTGCCCAGAGGAAGGCGATCCTGCGTGGCAAGCCACCCGCCATACGCCAACAGGATGACAACATTGATCTGAGTCAACAGGCCAATTACGGGGGTGAAGACGCTTACTTTCCAGAAGATCGATTGCTGCTGATCCTCGACCGCCTTCAGGGCCGAACCGAACTTCGAGATCTCGTCGCACTCGCGACCGAATCCTTTGACGACATGTACTCCTTGAATGTTTTCTGCGAGAATCAACACGACATGGTCGACTAATTCCCGTGTGCGGTCATACGCCGGTCGGACGAGCTTCGAAAAGATGACGGTCACGACCCACAAAATGGGAGTCGTGGCCAGGCACGCCAGGCTCACCCCCAGGTCGATGCGCAACATATAGACGAGATAGCACACGAGCGAGAGCACCAGAATCACGAGTTGAATAATGACCCCGTCGACGAATGCCCGCACTGACTGCACATCTCCCGTGACTCGATTGATGAGCGCGCCGGTCGAGTTCGCGTCGAAGAATCGAAAACTCAGCCGCTGCAGTTTGTCGTACACGCGAGTCCGCAGATCGACCACGATTTGCTCATGAATCAATTTTCCCGAAGCGACGGCATAAATGTAATTCAGGACTCCGCGGGCAAGAGCCAGCAGCAAAATTGCCCCGGCGATCAAGGCGACCTCGGCCAGCGGGGGCCAACCGGCAGGGGGGGCAAAGCCAAAGGGATAGACGGCCGGTCGATTGACGGCCCGGGAGTGAAACAGAATGACGTCGATGCCGACTCCCGTCAGATCGAGCGCGGCGAGAGATGCGCCCAGCAGACATCCCTGGAGCGCCAAAAGCCGCAGACACCCCCAGCGATAGTTCCAACTCAGCGCCAACATTCGTCGAATGAGAACGCCATTGGCAGAGACTGTCGTAGAGGGGCCGGTTGGCGGGGAGGATATGGACACACAAGCAACTCAGTGAGGCGTATCGGGACGCTGGCGGCGCCCACCGGAATCAATCTGGAAATCTGAAGTTTAACGAGTTCACGGGCATATCGAAATCGACTCGCAGATTCACTCGCGTGGGCAAACGACGGGTGCCTTTTTACGCAAATGCAGTCTGCCCTGCGGCAATGTGAAGAGCGCAATTCAAAGTCACTGGCAAACGGCCGCATGTCCGACTAAAGTTTGTTGATTCAAATTCCAAATACTGTTCACTCCCGTCCAGCCACCACGCCAGATTCCGTATTCCCGCCCCGGATTGCACGATGCCCCAGCTCACTCCGACTTTACCCGCGCCACGATTGACCGGCGTTCAATGGCTGGTCTGCGTTATCGCGTCGATCGGTTTTGCGTTCGACATCTACGAACTCCTGATGTTACCGCTAATTCTTCGTCCGGCACTTCTGGAACTCAAGGGGGTGATGCCAGGAACTGAAGAATTCGCGATGTGGTACGGCCGATTGTTTTACATTCCGGCGTTTGCAGGGGGAATCTTTGGATTGTTGGGGGGTTATCTCACCGATCTGTTTGGCCGTCGGCGGGTGTTGACTGCCAGCATTCTCCTGTATGCCATCTCGGCGTTCGCCGCCGGCTTTTCGACAACGATTGAAATGCTGCTGGTGCTGCGCTGTACGACGTTCATCGGAGTGTGCGTCGAATTTGTCGCGGCGGTCGCGTGGCTGGCCGAATTGTTCAACGATCCTCGCCAGCGCGAAACTGTGTTGGGATACACGCAGGCGTTTTCGTCGATCGGGGGTCTGCTGGTGGCCGGGGCCAATGGTTTGGCAATCGACTGGGCCGCTGATCTTCCGGCAATCGCCCTTCCGGAAGCGCTCAATTTCTTCGGCGCCCCCATCAAAGAGGCGCATGCCGCCTGGCGGTACACGCTGATGTCCGGCCTGATTCCGGCAATACCGTTGATCGTCATCCGTCCCTTCCTGCCTGAATCGCCCGCGTGGGCGTCGAAGAAAGCTGCCGGAACATTGAAGCGTCCCAGTTTCCTGGATTTGTTCGCCCCCGAACTTCGTCGAACAACAATTGTTACGACGATTATGTTCGCATGCAGCTACGGCGCAGCCTTCGGCGCCATCCAGCAGATCCCGCAAATCATTCCGGGGCTGCCGGAAGTGAAGGCGATGGCCAAACGAGAAATCGACGAGAATTCGAAGGAAAAGACTCTGACGGCTCCCGAGATTAAGCGCATTGAGGGGCAGAAAAATCAATTGGTCGTCGCGAACGTGACAAAGGTCCAGGAGATCGGCGGCCTGGTGGGCAGGTTCCTGCTGGCCTTTCTCGCAGTTCGCATCGTCAGTCGAAGAAACCTCCTCCGGATATTTCAGATTCCCGGATTGTTCGTCATGCCGATTGTATTTGCCTATACGGCCGTCACCAGCCTGAGCCTCTTGTACGTGGGCATTTTCGCCGCAGGACTTCTGACGGTGGCCCAATTCAGCTTCTGGGGAAATTATCTTCCGCGAGTCTATCCGGTGCATTTGCGAGGCACCGGCGAGAGTTTTGCCGCAAACATCGGTGGACGTATGATCGGCACGTCGTTTGCCTGGATCACGAGCACACTGGCGCTGAAGGAATACATTCCGGGGGGATCGCCGGCCGCGAAAATGGCCTACACGGCAGCTGGCGTCGCTGTATTTGTCTACGCCGTGGGAAGCCTGGCGTGCTGTTTTCTGCCTGAACCGTCAAACGAAGAAATGCCGGAATAGACCGCGGCATTCTCCCGGCGCCCTCCTGCCGGTACACTGCATGTTAAGCGTATCGGCAAGCGGGGTGGCATCAGCGTCCTGAGACTCTTGCATTGCGCGTAAGTTGCCGCCGCGAGATTGTGGCGCTTCAGACAAATTCACGGCACCGGCCGGCTTACGCCGGCCGCTCGCCATTTTACAAGATGCAGGTACCTTCAGTGACGACCATCCAGTCCCAGTCCCGATCCCCTGAACTCCTGGCCCCCGCCGGCGACGATGAAGCACTGCGCGCGGCCGTCGCCAACGGCGCAGATGCCGTGTACTTCGGGCTTTCCGACTTCAATGCGCGCCACCGGGCAACCAACTTCACGCTCGAGCACCTTCCCGACACCATGCAATACCTGCACGAGAATGGTGTGCGGGGTTATGTCACGTTCAACACACTCGTCTTTTCCGACGAATTGCCCAGGGCTGTCGAATTTCTGACGGCAATCATTAGCGCACGGGCCGATGCAGTCATTGTGCAGGATCTGGGAATTGTCCGGCTCATCAAAGGCCTCATGCCCGATTTTCCGGTGCATGGATCGACGCAGATGACACTGACCGAATCGCGAGGAATCGAGTTCGTCAGAAAACTCGGGGTTGAGCGCGTCATTCTCGCCCGCGAGTTGTCGACGAAAGAGATCGGGCGGATTACAGAACTGACGCCGATGCCACTCGAGGTGTTTGTTCACGGTGCCCTGTGCGTGGCCTACAGCGGACAGTGCCTGACCAGCGAGGCGCTGGGGGGCCGCAGCGCGAACCGTGGGCAATGCGCCCAGGCATGCCGGCAACCTTATGAATTGCTCGTTGACGGCAAGCCGGTCGATCTGGGAGACAAAGCGTACCTGCTTAGTCCGCAGGATCTGGCAGCTTACGATCTGGTGGGCGAATTGGCGCGATTAGGGGTCAAGAGTCTCAAGATTGAAGGCCGACTGAAGAGCGCCCATTATGTAGCCGCCACGACCCAGACGTATCGCGCCGCGATCGATGCTGCAATTGAGGGACGGCCCTTTGAGATTACCCGCCAGCAAGAACTCGACCTCTCGCAGAGTTTTTCGCGCGGGTTCACCCACGGATTTCTCGACGGCGTGAATCATCAGGAACTGGTGCAGGGAAGGTATCCCAAGAACCGGGGCGTAAAAATCGGTACGGTCGCGTCTGTTTCACCAGACGGAGTTGTCGTCGACGTCGATCGTGGGTTATGCGGAGAGGAAGATGAAGCTGATGACTTGCCAATAAAACCGGGGGATGGCGTCGTATTCGATGAGGGGCATCCCGAGCAGGATGAGCAGGGAGGGCGGGTGTTTGAGGTAGAGGTGATGGAAGCCCGCGACAGCAGCAGGCGATTGAAAGACAAATCGCAGAGAAGGGTTTCAGATAAGGCTCATCGTTTGAGAAGGGAAGATCAAGAGACGGGGCCCTTGCGAAAAGGAAGTAAGAAATTGACACTTCGAATCGCATTCGGCCGAGGAGATGTGAATCTGGCAGCGGTGGCCGTCGGTTGCACATTATGGAAGACCGATGATCCGGCACTTAAGCGCCGGCTCGAACGGACATATCGTAGCGATGTCGAATTGTCTCGCATGCCGCTCTTTCTCGAATTCGACGGCAACGTGGGAGGCGTCCTGCGCGTGATTGGCCGCGACGATGCCGGGACGACAGCCGAGGTCGTCTGGGATCAGGCCCTGGCCGAGGCTCGGAAACACCCTCTGACGCTCGACCTGGTCCGCGAACAGTTCGGCCGATTGGGAGGAACTCCATTTCATTTGAGCAAGGTGACGTTTACGAGCAGCGCCGGCGCAGTCGACTGCCTGCCGGTGATGGTCCCTAAGAGCGTGCTCAACGATCTCCGGCGGCGACTCGTCGCGGACCTGCTCGAACGTCGACGAACGGGGGCATCGCCGGTAGAAATCAACCGTTTGGCCCTCGACGAGCTTCGTTCGTCGGTAACGGCGATCAAGTCGACACTCTCTGATGCGGTCGCTCCGCGGCTTTCAGTTCTGTGTCGCAATCTTGACCAGTTGAAGGCCGTACTCGCCTGGGCAGGTCCCGAGAATAGTGCCCGGCCCAAATTGGTCTATTGCGACTTCGAGGAAGTCCGGCTGTCGCAAGAGGCGGTGCGACTGGCAAAGTCTGTCGCGATGCGTGTGGCCTTGGCAACCCCGCGAATTATCAAGCCCGGCGAAGAGGGTTTGCTGCTGCAGATTGCCAACTGCCATCCCGATGCCGTGCTTGTCCGCAATCTGGCCGCGATCAGTTTCTTCCAGGAGCGATTTCCCGAAATCGAACTCCTCGGCGATTATTCACTCAATGTGGCGAACGAGCTCGCCGCGGCCCTCTTTGTCGATGCCGGTCTGGCGACGTTGGTTCCCAGCTACGACCTGAATCTGGATCAACTTCTGACGTTGCTTGCGCGGATTGATCCGGGAGTGTTCGAGGTCGTTTTGCACCAGCACATCCCGATGTTCCATATGGAGCATTGCATTTTCTCGCACGTGCTTTCGAATGGGAAAGACTTCCACGACTGCGGCCGCCCGTGCGATCGCCACAAGGTCGAATTGCGCGACCATGTCGGCGAAGCGCATCCGCTGACCGCCGATGTCGGCTGCCGCAATACGCTTTTTAACGCGCATGCGCAGTCGGCTGCCTTGTATGTGCCGCAGCTTCTGGCAGCGGGTATCGAACGCTTCCGAATCGAGCTGCTGCACGAAACAGACAGCGAAACGCAGGCCCTTCTCGACAGTTACGCTCCGGTACTGGCGGGCGTCGACGATGGCCCCCGCTTGTGGCACGAATTGAAGGTTCTCAATCAGTTGGGGATCACGCGCGGCACGCTCGATTTTGAATGAGACGCGGTCGTTGCGATAAATCAGTCATCCGAATACGAACCACACGCAGCGCTTGGCGGTACTTGTGTGAGAGGCAACGCCAAAACACTTTACGTTCTCAATTCTGGCGAATTCGACGATGATGGCGTGGAGACTCTCGGTCAGGCAATCATTTCATGCATGACCGAGCCATGCACGTCTGTCAGGCGAAAATCGCGACCTGCGTAACGGTAAGTAAGCCGCGTGTGGTCGAAACCTAACAGGTACAGCACGGTCGCATGCAGGTCATGCACATGCACCTTGTTTTCGACGGCAGCGAATCCGAATTCGTCGGTCGCACCATGAACATGGCCCCCTTTGATTCCGCCCCCCGCAAGCCACATCGTAAAGCCATAATGATTGTGGTCGCGGCCGTTGATCTTGCCGGCGTTGGCTCCCGGTTGCGGCAATTCGACAGTGGGCGTTCGGCCAAATTCGCCCCCCCAGATGATCAACGTCTCATCGAGTAATCCGCGTTGCTTCAAGTCTTTAATGAGGGCTGCAATAGCGCGATCACACTGGCCGGCAAGCTTACGGTGATTCACTTCGATATCGTCATGATTGTCCCAGGGCTGTCCTGCCCCATGCCAGAGCTGAACATACCGCACGCCCCGCTCAATCAACCGGCGGGCGATCAGAATCTGGCGGGCGTTTGTCCCCTCGCCGTACATTTCGAGAATGTGCCTGGGCTCCTGTTGAATATCAAAGGCGTCGGTGGCCTCCATCTGCATGCGGTAGGCCAGTTCGAGAGAGTGAATGCGGGCTTCGAGGCCGGCATCGTTCTGCCGCTTCTGGGCGTGCCGGCGATTTAACTCCTGCACGAGATCGAGCTGCCGCCGCTGCTGCCCGGCCGATAGATCGGAATTGCGGATATTAGCGATCAGCTTGTCGATTTCGGTGTGCTGCGAATCGATGTAGGTTCCCTGGAACGCTCCGGGAAGGAACGCGGCCTGCCAGTTCTCGGCGTCCTTGATGGGATATCCACCGGGACACATCGCAATAAAGCCAGGAAGATTTTGATTCTCGGTTCCCAGTCCATACGTAACCCACGACCCGAAGCTGGGGCGAACCTGCGTCTGATCGCCACAATTCATGAGCATCAGCGAGGGCTCATGATTGGGCACGTTCGCGTACATCGAGCGAATGACGCATAAATCATCGACGCACTCGCCGACATGCGAAAAAATCTCGCTGACTTCAATGCCGCTCTGGCCGTACTTCTTAAATTTGTACGGCGAAGGAAACGCCGCGCCCGTCTTGCGTTCGGTGCGAAGGTTTTCGTTGGGGAGATTCTTGCCGACGAACTTTTCGAGCGCGGGTTTAGGGTCGAACGTGTCGATATGCGAGGGGCCGCCGTTCATGAACAGATGAATGACGTGTTTGACCTTTCCCGGAAAATGTGGCATTTTCGGGAGCATGGGGTTC
>JAYTRB010000276.1:0-2296 GCA_043746425.1 Planctomycetia bacterium | reverse complement strand
GGGGTTTGCAGCGCAGCCAGCAGGTTGCGGGTCTGCGGAGCAAGTGTAAACCGGCCGCGTCGGGTCAAGTCGATGTGTGCCGGCAGGCAATACACACAGAACAGATTGATACCGGTCAGAAAGGCGACAACTGCGGCGAATCGCGCAATGCGACGTTGCAGTTTTTGAAATTTGAACAATGGTCGTGACATGCGGCCCCGGTTGGTAAAGCGAAGTCTCGTCATTTATATGATCGGGTTTTTGATCGGGTTTTTGATTTTGAATTTCCGCAGGCAACCGCCTGACGCGGCCATCGCTTTTTGCCCGGCCGACTGGTTTGGCAGTTAAAGACAATCACTCTTGATCCACTCTCCGAGAAACAAGTGCCGTGGCCCACAACAACAAAACGCAGACCGTGAGGTGACCGGCAATCAGGCGCGGCTCGATCACGCCCCGGCTGAACCGTTCAAGATGCGCCCAGCAGGAAATCGCCTCGACAAACTGAATTGATTCACGAGGAATATTCCAAAATTCGAGAATGCGGGGAGCAAGCCCGACCGCGAGAATTGTTCCCATTCCGAACAACGACAGCAACGCCGCCGAGGCAGGTCGGCGGCACAGCCCCGAACAGAATAGTCCCAGAGCGACGAACGTCGCTCCGATAACAGCCAACCCGATGGCGCCGCCGCAGACCGGCCCCAAGTCGAACGCCAGTCCCGGGCCGTCAGACCACGGAACGAAACCCCATTTGAACCTGATCGTGCCATTCCATCCGCGAAGCACGATGAGGTAATACAGCCACGGGGCAATGCAGGTCAGAAAGAAAGACCACAGAGCTGCGAATTTTCCCAGCACGACCGCCAGCGATGACACGGGTGCGGTGAGCAGCAGTTCCCAGCTTGCCCTACGTCGCTCGTCAGCGATGGCGTTCATCGTGAGCAGGGGAACGAGTAACGTGCATCCGCCGATCAGAAACACATTCGGCCCGACGAATTGCGAGACCAGATCGTCGGCCGGCCTGAGCGCCGGGTCGGTTCCGTGCGACAGCAGCGTGACGAGCCACGAAAAGCTCCACCCCGCGACGAGCGCCGCCGCAAGCAGTAGAAAATAGCTCGCCGGTCGCAGAAAGAATGTCTTGATTTCCCACGCGAAAACGACACCCGTCCGGTGCAGCAACTGCCGCAATAGCGGCCACGCTCGCGGCGGTGTGGCAATCGTGCCATCAAGGTGTGATACCGCCGTGCCCGTGCAGACGAGCGGTGCCTGGGCCGTCACGAGAAAATGGGGCGCCGCTGACGGCGGCACGCTGCTGGCGGAGACGAGCGACTGATTGAAGAGAGCACGTGGGGGTTCCATCAGGCGGCCTCCCGCTGCACCCGCACTGCCAGTCGTGCGAAATGGTCTTCAAGCGTTCCCGAGACGGCACGCAGTTCGCGCAGGTTCCAACCCCGGCGCAAGCTTTCTCGCGCCGCCTCTTGGCGGGTATTCGGGCCCGCCCCCGAAACCGCAAAAACGTGCCAACAACCTGTGCTGGCGATCACGCCCACCTTCGTCACTTCCGACAGTGTCAACAGCATGCTTTCGCATTCGGCGGGCGGCCCGTCGAGCTCGATCTCAAAGTCCGTTGCCGCATTCAGCTCGGCCATGGCGATGTCGGCGACCAGTCGGCCGTGCATGAGCATCAGCACGCGTTGACACAGCTCTTCGGCTTCCGTGAGAAGATGTGTCGAAAGCAGAATCGTCGACTCTCGGGCAAGTTCGGCGAACAGCTCGCGCGTGTGCCGCACCTGCAGCGGGTCTAATCCGATCGTCGGCTCATCGAGAATCAAAACGCTCGGACGTGCCAGCATGGCGTCGGCCAGCCCCACACGCCGCCGGAACCCCTGCGAGAGGCGACCGATCAGCCGGCGGCGAACAGTGGTCAATTCGCAGGCCTCCAGGCAGCGGTCAATTTCCTGCGATCGATCGCGGCGACCGATTCCCTTCAGTTGCGCGCGGTAGGTGAGATATTCGTCAACACGGGCTTCCGTAGACCCTGGGGGATTCTCGGGCAGATAACCAAGCTGCTGGCGCGCGCCTGCGGGATTCTGCGCCAAATCGAAGCCGGCAACCACGACCTGTCCCGAGCTGGACTGCAAGAACGTCGTCAGGATTCGCAGGATCGTCGATTTGCCAGCACCGTTCGGGCCGATCAGCCCCACGATTCCACCGCGAGGAATCTCAAAGCTGACGCGATCAACCGCCCGCAACGGCCCGAAGTTCTTACACAGATCGCGAACGATGATCGACATGCACGTTCCTTCCGTGGAGGGCGTAC
>JAYTRB010000275.1:0-4358 GCA_043746425.1 Planctomycetia bacterium | reverse complement strand
TGCGCGCGGCGGCTGAGCTGGTGGATTCGGCGCGCGACCAGCTCCTTCCCCGTTCCCGTTTCTCCGAGAATCAGGACGTTTGAATCGGTGGGGGCGATTCGGTCGATGAGCTTCTTGACGCGCTGCATTGAAGGGGTGTTGCCCACGATATCGGGACTTCCCTCGACGGCCTTCAGGCGGTTTTCAAGCGCGATGGCCTTGTGCGTCAGGGCCCGCTTGTCGGCCACTCGCTGCAAAACACTGGCGATCGCCGACAGCTTCGTCGGTTTGGTCAGAAAGTCGTAGACGCCACGCCGCAGGGCCTGAATGGCGTCCTCCATGGCGCCGTGGCCCGTACTGATGATGATTTCGGTTTCGGGTGAAACGGTGCGCAGATGGGCGACCACGTCCCAACCCGGAATTCCCGGCATCCGCAGGTCGATAATGGCAGCGTCGAAAGTATTCTTTTCGATGGCGGCCAACGCCGCCTTGCCGTCTTCGCAAATGCATGTGTCGTGCCCCATCCGCGGAAGTTCGATACGCATGACGTCGCGAATCGGGGCTTCGTCGTCGACGAACAACACACGCAGTTTATTCAATGCAGACTGGCTCAACCGCAACCTCCTTGTCGGCCGTCAGGGATCTCATATCCCCGGGAATCAATCGAGATTCTGAATCTGTTCGGCCCGCATGCAATAGGGGGTCGTATGGTAGCAAGACTCCGGATTTTGGTGAACAGCGAAATTCTACGGGGAATTCATCGATCAATGAGAATCAGTCGCAAGGTCGCGGGCCAATCGCCGATTCTCTCAAGAGGCCGTAACGTCTGGCAGTAAATGATCAAAACCCCATTGACAGTCCTTGCTCAATCCGCAGGTTGTGCATCGTGCCCATCGTGCCAGACGTTTTTCGATAAACCAACCACTTCCGAACGAAGGCCTGCCTGCGAAACTTGACGAGTCGCCGCATTTTAGGCCGCGACCGACTCGGTGGGGGCCTTCCGCGGCAATTGCACGGCGAATGTACTTCCCCGCCCCTCGCCAGGACTGCTGGCCGAGATCGTCCCTCCATGCTGGTGGATGATGCGATGGCTGATCGACAACCCCAGGCCGGTTCCCTGACCCGACTGTTTGCGTGTAAAGAAGGGTTCGAACAGGTTTTCGAGGACGTCGGGAGTCATGCCACATCCCTCATCCCGAAACTCGATCACGACGTGATCGGTTTTTTCAACGAGGCTGATTCGTAAAGCCTCGCCTCGTTCGATGGCGTCCAGACCATTGGCGACGAGGTTCAGGAAGACCTGTTTGATTTCCGGACCGTTGACCTCAGCGTAACACGACTCGGGACTCGAAAACTCGATTCTTTTTTCTCGATATTTTGTGAGATACTGCACCATCGCCACGACTTCAGAAACGAGCAGGGCGATATCAGTCGTCTCGCGAACTGAATCGCGTCCCCGCGAAAAATCGAGCAGCCGTTCAGTGATCTCCCGACAGCGAAATGATTCATCCTGAATCATCCGCAGATACCGGCCCACAACCTCAGCTTCAGCCGGATCAAGCGCGTCAAGATTGCCGACCAGCCGGCCTTCGAGAGATTCGCCCGCCATCGCGATTGCCGACAGTGGATTATTAATCTCATGGGCCACCCCGGCGGCCAGAAAGCCAACGCCCGCCAGCCGTTCAGAACGCACCAGTTGCCGACTGCGCTCTTGCACCTGCCGGTCAAGATCGGCGGCAATCTCCTGAAAGCGGCTCGTCATTTTGTTGAAGGCATCGGCCAATTCTGCCATTTCGTCGCGGGTCTTCATTTCTACTCGGTAGTTGAAATCGCCCAGTGCGACACGCCGCGCCCCCTGATGGAGTTTTCGGATCGGGTCAAAAACCCAGACGTACCCGTACCGCAACAGCCCCAGAAACAGGATGAGCGCGACTGCCGAAGCGACCCACACGGCGACCAGCGATGATCGGTACGACTGTCGCGCCTCACTGAGGCTGCGGCTCATTCCTTCGCCCGGATCAGGAATCTGGAGGGCCACGGTCTGGAGCCGGCCTGCCATGTTGATCATCTGCCGAATTGCTTGATCGCGATTGCCAATATCGGCGAGTTGCTCGTTGAGCAGCTCCAACTGAGTCAATTTGTCGTGATAATCCTGAAGCAGCGACTCGGTGACGGGGCCCTGCCCCATCTTCACGCCCGATGGAGGAAGCGAGTCGAACCGGCGACGGAATTCAAACAATCTCTCTTCAGCCGCCGCGAGCGACTGACCCACTTGCTTCTGCTGGAAAGCGGCGTCGTCAACGTTGTCGACGCGCCCCAGCAAAGGTCGAAACAGGGCGCCTGCGGCTTTCACCAGATCTGCCTGCTGCGGCGCTTCGGTAATGTCGTAATCAAGCTGGCGGATGACGCGTCGATACGAGTTCAGCCCGGAAATTCCGCTGATCGAAAGGATCAGCAGCATTCCCATGATGAGACCGACCCCCAGCAATAATTTACGTCTTATGGTTCTGGTAAACAGCACGCCGCCCTCCCTGTCGTCGCCGGCCGCGCGGAGTTTAGCACGTCGCTCGCCAAACCGGCAAGAGCGACCCAGTTTCGTGAATCTGGTGTGCGGGGTTCGACCACGACTTCACGTCTTCAGGCTCCGCCCGGTATCGGCGAACCAGAGGCTCAGTCGCAGTGCGCTCCTGGCGAGAGTCGTAAGAGCGAGGGCTTGCCGACGTCTTTACTGCACGAGACCGCGGGTGAGCTCCATGAACGCCGTTTCGAGATTGAGCTCTTCTTCGCGGAAGAGCAAGAGCTTGAAACCGGTTTCGATCAGCATGGTTGGCAGAAAGCTATAGTCCAGCACTCCCTTATTCAGGATCACGACGATGACGTCGGGCGAACGGATTTCGACTTTCGCCACGTCGTCTTGCTGCTCGATAAGCCGCGCGGCACGTTCAGAATCGGCCGAGACGCGAATGTGCAGGATGATCGCCTGGCGAACCTGCTTCATGACTTCTTCGACGCGACCGTTGACGTACAGAATTCCCTTCTCAATGATGCCGACCTTGTTGCACACGTCGGCCAGTTCGGGAAGGATGTGGCTCGAGACCATGATGGTCTTGTTGAGCTCGCCGAGGCGTTTGAGGAGCTGGCGAATTTCAATGCGGGCCCGCGGGTCGAGGCCGCTGGCCGGTTCGTCGAGCAGCAGTACCTGCGGTTCATGCAGCAGCACGCGGGCCAGGCCGATTCGCTGCGTCTGGCCGCGCGAGAGCTGGTTCACCATCGCGTCGCGTTTGAAAGTCATGTCGACCAGTTCGAGCTTCTCTTCACAGACTTTGCGGCGGGCGGGCCCGTTGATACGGTAGGCGGCGGCGAAGAATTCGAGGTACTCGATGACTTTCATGTCGTCATAGACGCCGAAAAAATCGGGCATGTAACCGACCAGCCGCCGAATTTCCTGGGCGTGCGTATAAATCGACTTACCGCACACGTAGGCTTCGCCGTAATCGGGGTTCAGCAACGTCGCCAGCATGCGCATGGTCGTGGTCTTGCCCGAGCCATTGGGCCCGATGAAGCCGAACACGTCCCCCTCGTCGAGTTGAAGATCGACCTGATTGGCGGCGATGAGGTTGCCGTAGCGCTTTGTCAGTTTTCTGGTCTCAATCACGGCGAGTCACCTGTCTTTGGCAAGAGATGCGGCAGCTTCTCGCTCGCCTTGGGAATAAACTTGTCGACTGTGCGGTCAGATTGCGTCACGGGCAGTACCAGACGCACCCACGTCTCGCGCCCGGCAGATTGCGCGGCGCCATCAACCTGAAGAACCGAAGCGGCGGCCGCGATGCGGCCAATCAGCACTCCCCGCCCCAAATTCATGAGATCGGTCAATTCCAACTCGCGAAGCGCCGCGTTCGCCATGCCGGTGTAACTGGTTCCGCCGATGGCCTCGTGAAAGGAAAGCATTCGCACCTGCTGCAAGCGGTCGCGCCCCAGGGGGTTGTAGGTTTCGGTGGTCGCAAGAATCTCGGTGCTGTACGATTCGTCGTTGTTGCGGCGAACTCGCTTTTCACCGGTAAGCAGCGCCCGTAGATCGCGCTGCTGAACATTCCCCTCGCCTGTCGGCTGCCACGAAACGTGTGGCATCAGGGTGGCCTCTGTCGTCGTCGGAATATACGCCCAGCCATTGACGACCAGCAGACAGTCTTTCATAGGCGTATTGAAATGGTGGGTGATCGAGCCGTTCAATTGACCCGCGCCGAATGTTTCGAGCCGGCAATCGACCACCGGTTGCGACAAGTCGTCGTGCCAGGCCGCCTCGAGGCTTTTTGTCGACCATTGAGCGATGGGCAGGTTTTCGACAGCAGTGGCCGAGGGAGCAAAGCGGTAACTCCGTC
>JAYTRB010000274.1:0-5747 GCA_043746425.1 Planctomycetia bacterium | reverse complement strand
GCCGAGAAGCTCGGTGTGCCCCGTCACGAGAACTCGTTTGTCCCGCACTTCGTTCATGTAAGTCTTTCGAGATCACATTCATCAATTTGAACGGACGCGCCCTGTTGCAGAAACCGGACGGCCACCAGCAATCGTGTCTCGCCGCGCCGACGCAGCACTGTTCCTTCTTGTCCCGCGAGCGGTCCCGAGCGGACCCGCACCTGGGCTCCCGGTTCAAGTTGCGATTCAGCACACACCGGCGACCCGCTCTGCAGGATCTGCCGGAGTTGCCGGAGATCGCTGGCCAATTGTGCGCCGTCCACAACCTGAATATCGCGGGAAACGCAATTCGTCGTCAGGGCCGCATACCGTTGCGCTCCATCGCCGTAAAGGAAAACGTAATTTGTGAAAAGCGGAATGAATGATTTGCGAATGCGCCCTTGAGGCGTACGCCCCCGCTTCTCAATCGTCGGTCCGAAAAAGGGGATCTCCAGGGCCCGCAGGCGGCGCATTAATTCCTTCTCGCGCCGCGAACGTGTGTAAAGCGCCCACCATTGGAATTCGGAGTTTTGCGACCAGTCGTCTCGATCGAGCAAATCAATCGGAAAAAGGTCGGTTTCGGCAGCAAGGATGGGCATAATGATTATCCGGTTCTGTAAACCCCGCGCCCCTGGCGCGCACTCCGTTCCTTTGGGTTGCACAAAGGTCACAACCGTAAATTGTTACAAGTTATTCCGGGCCTCCTGCCCGAGCAAATAGCAGTTGCTCGAGCTCGAGAGGCCGACATTCTGCCGTCTTCTTGAATCCAACCATAGCTCAACTTGCCCAGCAGCGCTGACAGAATGTTCCCAAAACGCAACCGGACAAAGTTTTAAACACAAATCAACGAGATCTTCGCAGTCTACGCATGCTACGCCATTGGCTTAAACGCACCAGTATGTTGAGATGGGTACGCATGCCTAGTGGAAAAGAGCTACATCTGTTGCATTCTTAAACAGCGCGCTGAGTCGCGTCAATCTACAGAATTGAGGAACTGGTCGCATTTAGCGCAATCAGCTTTCCGGCAGATCACATGGTCGGTTATAGAACGAATTGGACTGCCATCGACGGCGGCAGCATGAATGGAAAAATGGAGTTAAAGGCGTGATTCTTAAACATAGTATTACAATGACTTTACGAAGAAATTAGAGCGCAGAAATCAGCCGTAAGCCCAGTTCAGGGTAGATTCCGGAATTGCTGCCCAATGAAAAGAAGATCAGCTTACAGACATGCATCACAATGCGTTTAATCGACGACTTTCACGTGAAAAGCAAGTCGTGTGCCATTCCTATGGAAATGCTGATTTTCGATCTTCCGCAATTGATTTCAGCGCATTGAAAAAATTTCGATGACCGAATTCACGCGAGAGTTCGCGGGTTTGGGAATAAAGATGCTATGGAAAAAAATCTTCTGGGCCTGCGTTGTTGCAAGGCCACGGGTCGATTTTTCGGTGTGAATGCCGGGATGCATCCCACGCGCTATCGAGCTTTGGTAGGCGGTCGTGGTCGAGCGATGGCTTGTCGCGCCGCTTCGAGGGCTTCTTCTGCCGCGGCGTACCCGGGCTTGAGATCGACTGCTTGGGTCAGCGGCACAAGGGCTTCGTCATACCGTTGCATTCGCGCGAGAATTGACCCGAGGGCAAATTGCAGTTCGGCTCTTTGAGGGTTGAGCTCGACGGCGCGCGCCAGATGGTGTCGGGCCTCATTGACATCGCCGTATTCGGCAAGCGCCGCCCCCAGATTATGATGCGCATCCGAAGACTCGGGAGCGCATTTCACGGCATTCCGGTAATCTGCGACGGAATCGTCGAGCCGTCCCAGCTGGGCCAGCACGCGTGCCCGGTATTGATAAGCCTCTGCGTGCCGGGGATCGAGTTCGATGACGGCATTGTAATGCGAAAGTGCGTCCTCGATCTTCCCGATCCGCAGCAAAGTTGTAGCCAGATGGTAGTGTGCATCGGGAAATTCGGGATCAGTCTCGAGGGCCTTCTCGAATTCGGCAATCGCCTGGGCGGGCTGGTCGCGCTGGAGCATCATCCCCATGGCCAGATGGCCATCGCGGCAATCCGGCTTGAGGGCCAGCAGGGCCCGCAAGACTTCCAGTGCCTCTTCCTTTTTTGAAACGTCAGATTTCGATTGCTCCCATAGCGTCCACGCCAAAGACCAGCTGGCACGCGTGTGTGTGGGAGCCTGGCTGACAATCTCTTTGAGTCGCTCGACTGCGGGCTCTATATCTCCTTTCCGCATGAGCATCTCGGCCTCGTCGACGGCGATGGTGAATGGCAGCATATCCTTCACGTCGGGTAGATTTGCTGCGGCTGGCTGGCCTGACGAGCCCCCCGCGCCACCGGCATACCCGAGAGTCGCCAAGGCCCGACGTTCGGTTGCCGAGAGCCTTACCGGCGTCTCAGCTCGCGGAATCAGCCGCGACTCAAGCTCACTCATCTTCGATTCCATTTCCTCGGTCTTGCCCAGATCCTCTTCGGCCAAATTGTGCCGTTCCTGAGGATCGCGGGCCAGGTCGTACAGTTCTAACCGGGTCGTGCGAATGTACTTCCAATTCCCCTCTGTCAGACTCCGCAGGGGAGACCAGTCGTTGCTGAGAAAGGGCTCATCGGTGGCACCGAAACAGATTGAACCCGGGAAGGGTTCGCCGAAGAGTGCCGGTCGCAAGCTCGTTCCGGTAATCTTCCGCGGCAGTCCCACCCCCAGTAAATCAAGAATCGTGGGAGAGATGTCCACCATCGACACGTTCATGGCGACGCGCCCTCCGGGTGGCAGATTTGTTGGGCGGCGAAAGATCAATGGTACGTGTAAGGTCGCATTGTAAAGCGTCCAGCCGTGCTCGCGTTCGACGTGCTCTCCCAAACCTTCACCATGATCGCCGACGACCACGACCAGCGTCTGGTCCTCGAGCCGACGGACGCGCAGAAACTCAACGAGCCGACCGACCTGCTGGTCGACGTACGCAATTTCAGCATCGTAAGGTCGTTCGTCGAACTCATCGCCGAACAGATCGTGATGGGGCAGATATGGGGAATGAGGATCGTACAAGTGGACCCAGCAGAAAAAGGGTCGTGAACGAGGTTTACCCAGCCATTCGAGCGCCGAGTCGACGACTGACGCGCCGTTTCTGTTCCGGTGCAATGCATCGGGCGCCGGCTCATCTCCGGCGATGTCGTCGTCGTAGACATTAAAGCCTTGATCGAGTCCGAACTTTCCGTCAAGAACAAACGAGGCGACGAAGGCGGCTGTATCATAACCTTGTCGCTTTAGAACTTGGGCTAGCGTAGGGAGGGAATCGTCGAGCCTTCCGCGGCCATTCGTGCGCACGCCGGTTTCAGCCGGGTACAGGCCAGTGAACAAGCTCGCGTGTGCGGGAAGGGTCAGAGGAGCGACTGTGTAGGCTCTTTCGCACAGCACGCCCGCAGCGGCCAATTCATCAAGAACGGGCGTCCGGGCTCCGGCATATCCGTAGCACCCCAGCCGGTCGGCACGGGTGGTATCCAGCGTGATCAGCAGCAGGTGAGGCCGTGGCCGGGGCCAGAACCAAATAGCCAAGCCCCCCAGAATTGCCGCCGCCACGCCGACCAGTACGAGTCTTCGCCGCATTCATTCTCCTGCGTGGGCCGGCGTCTTGCCAGATCGCGCCATGTTACTTCGTCGTCAAATCGAGGCGCCCCAGATCTGTGGGGGTACCGCTTTCCACTGAGAATTTGAACGTCGAGCGGGCCGGGTCGTCATAGCGCTCATTAAGTTTGTCCGGTCCATCATAACGACCGCGCATGGGTCGGTTGATGCCCCAGAAAAAGGTCAGGACATAATCTCCCTCGGGGACGCCATCGCCTTCATAATATGTGCTGATTGCAAAGGTCCCATCCTCGTCTGTGAGCGCAGAAGAACTCGTGGGATTCGCCTTATCGAGCCCCTTGACACTGTGACAGGTGACTTTCAACTCCCCCACTGGCTGCCCGTCGACGTAGACCTCTCCCGTGACGGGATAAGTCGCTTTGCGATTCGTTATCTCGCGTTCGCCCTCGCACGCAGACAGAGAAAAGAGCATGACGATCACCGCAGCCCGCTTACCTTTGGCGCCGCACATGAACTGATCCTTACCGGTGATTGAAGTTGAAAAAATTCGGGATTTTAAGAGCGTGCCGTGCCGCTCAACTGAGTTCTCCCGGATTATTCATTTTCATTGAATAACCCGGGAGCGAGAAAGACGCCTCTTCTCAGTGGCTCTGCTATGCCGGCTTAGTATTCACCGATCACCTCGCCTTTCCGGCAGGTAATCAGGCCAGCCAATGTGAAGGCGCTGATATTCTGGCTGACGAATTTAACCGACCCGTCAGCCAGCACAAACTGGCAGCCGCCGGTGTGGAAACTGTGATAGCCCCATCCAAGGATATTACTGCAATTGATCGGACATGGCCCTCCCGCGACGGTTCCGTCATAGGAACTTCCCTGGATCCATTCCTCGCCATTCATGAAGTCTCCCCAGCCGCCCCCATTCAAACCGTAAGCATTAACCCCCGAGATTTGAAAAGAGACGGGAGTCGTACCTTGGTAGAGTTGTCCTCCGCCGGTTCGTTCTGCGACCAGGAAGGTATTCGAGGCCCCGTCTGTAATGTCCGAAAACCGTCCCACGCCAGGGCCGCCTGCGTAGTTGCCGGCCTCGCGCAGTACGCCGTTGCGATACCCGCCCGTGCCGCCAGGAAAGTTTGCATAGGCTATGTTCGCGAATGTCCCGCGAACGCCCGTCGTGGCGATGTAATCCGATTCGGCCGCAGAATACGTGACCGTCGACAGAGGCAGCGCTGGCGGGCCACCTCCGTAATACCCGGCTGGCCAGGTTGAATTATAAACGTTCCCTCCATTGGGGACGGACGGGCAAACGAATGCCGGCAGGCGCGTCGATATGACTGCGACGTTCGACACACCCACAGGACCCGCTTCGTTGTATGCCGGCACATTGAAGTTAAAGTTATTGTACAACGGCGACTGATCGATGTAGGGGAGAATCATGAGCCCCCAGCTGGTCCATGTTCCATTTGGCTCGATATCGATTGCAAAGGGGAACGTTCGCATCGCCCCCTCGTAATTGTGCAGCGCCAGTCCGATCTGTTTGAGGTTGTTCTTGCACTGAGCGCGGCGCGCGGCTTCGCGCGCCTGCTGCACTGCCGGCAGCAACAGGGCCACCAACACGGCTATGATGGCGATTACCACCAGCAACTCGATCAGCGTGAAGGCTCGTTGTCTACGGGACACGGTGGTTCTCCTTATTTTCAAAAAACCAGAAAAAGCCCATGTGATTGCGCGCGACACTGGGCGAACCGCCAGCATTGGAAAAAGCAACCAGAATGTGACTCAATTTCCGCGACTTATTCGCGACAGCGGACGACAGGCTTTGCAATTACTTGAATGTCATTGACGGGACTGTGATTGATGCTAAATTCGTTACGGTCGATTGTCAACGTTCGTTTTCAACAATTCTCGCCAGAATTTTCCAATTGGTTCCCGAATGCCCACCACCCACCTGTCTCCGGCCCCGCCTCAACCTGCCAACCGCATCGTCTCACTCGATCAGTTTCGGGGCTACACCGTCATCGGCATGTTGCTGGTCAACTTTCTCGGCGGGTTCGTCGCATGTCCCAAGATTCTTCGCCACAGTCACGACTATGTAAGTTATGCCGACACCATTATGCCGCAATTCCTGTTTGCAGTTGGTTT
>JAYTRB010000273.1:0-1517 GCA_043746425.1 Planctomycetia bacterium | reverse complement strand
GCGCCGCCGATCTTTCGGCCCGAGTGCATATTGCCCGAGTGAAGCACCCCTTTCGGCAGGTTCTTTCGTGCGCTCCGCCGATGTACGACGAGTTATGGGTCGCGGGAAAGTGCATGTACAAGCTCGAGCCGGTCGTGGCCGACGGTGGCGAACTCATCATCTATGCGCCGCATCTGAAAACAATCTCTATCACGCACGGCAAGCTGATCGAAGAAGTTGGTTACCATTGCCGCGACTATTTCACAAAACAGTGGGACAAGTTCAAACACATTCCCCGCGGAGTCTTAGCGCATTCAACCCACGTCCGCGGCCAGGGAACATTTGCGAACGGATTCGAACAGGGCAGAATCGCGGTCACACTGGCGACAGGTCTCTCGCAGGTGCAGTGCGAGAGAATCAATCTGGGGTACCGCGACCCGGAGTCGATCGACGTTGGATCTTTCGCAGACCGCACAGACGAAGGAGTGCTGCTCGTCCGCAAGGCGGGCGAGATACTGTACCGGTTGGAATAAATGACAATGGGCGACCGACCAGGAATTGGCGGCCGTATCGTGATCATGGTGGTGTGACGTTCCATATACAGAAGACTTGATCAGAAAAGGTGGGAGATGGCGGCAACCGGGATTTCAGAATTCAAAACGCGACTTGAATTCGCGCGCGGGGCGGCGCTCGAGGCCGGTCAGATTATCCTCGAATATTACCAGTCGGCAAATTTGACGGTCGATCGCAAGCGGGACAGTTCGCCCGTGACAATCGCCGACCGACAGGCCGAAGAATTACTGCGGGCCAAAATCTCTCGCGCATTTCCTGGCGATGGAATTCTCGGAGAAGAGTTCGGCGAACAGCCCGGAACGACCGGGTTTCGTTGGATTCTTGATCCACTCGACGGTACGAAATCCTTTATCCACGGTGTCCCTTTGTTCGGAACGCTCGTGGGGGTCGAGTTCGAGGGCAAATGTGTCGTCGGTGTGTGCCATTTTCCAGTGCTGGGTGAAACCGCATGGGGCGCCAGCGGGTTGGGAGCATGGTGGCAGCCTGCCAGAGGCGAAGTGCGGTCGGCGAGAGTTTCAAACGTCGGCGACTTGGCCCAATCGCTCTTTTGCTTTACGACCGTGCAGGGCTTCGAGCGCATTGGCCGGCCCGATGCCTTCGAATCGCTTTTGAAAGAAGCGGGACTGGCCCGCGGCTGGGGAGACTGTTATGGCCACATTCTCGTCGCCACGGGAAGGGCAGAGGTGATGGTCGACCCGTTGATGAACATCTGGGATGCGGCGGCACTGATTCCGATCGTCGAGGGAGCCGGTGGTCATTTTTTCGACTGGAACGGCATCGCCACGGCCAATTCAGGCAACGGAATTTCAGTGAACGCGGCCTTGCGCGACAAGGTGCTCGCGATCACGCGTGGCTAGGTTTTTTTCGCATTCAGCGTGAAGGCGCAGTCGCCCGTGAATCGTGTTCGGCCCGAGTATTCAGCCGCGCCGCTAAGTTGCGTAACGCGGGCGGCACATCGCTTTATG
>JAYTRB010000272.1:0-26251 GCA_043746425.1 Planctomycetia bacterium | reverse complement strand
CATCAACACCATGGTCGACCAGCTCGGCTCGTTTGCATCAGAGGTAACGCGCGTCGCCCGAGAGGTGGGCACCGAGGGCAAGCTCGGCGGCCAGGCGATCGTGAAAGGAGTCGGCGGCGTCTGGAAGGACCTGACCGACAACGTCAACTCGATGGCCGGCAATTTGACCAGCCAGGTGCGGAACATCGCCGGCGTAACGACGGCCGTCGCCAACGGCGATCTGTCGAAAAAAATCACAGTGGACGTGGAAGGGGAGATTCTCGAGTTGAAAAACACCATCAACACGATGGTTGACCAGCTCGGCTCGTTCGCCTCTGAGGTCACTCGCGTGGCCCGCGAGGTCGGCACAGAGGGGAAGCTCGGTGGTCAGGCAATCGTGAAAGGCGTCGGCGGCGTCTGGAAGGACCTCACCGACAACGTCAATTCCATGGCCGGCAACCTGACCGCCCAGGTCAGGAATATCGCCGAGGTCACCACAGCCGTCGCCAAGGGCGACTTGGGAAAGAAGGTCACAGCGGACGTGCGCGGCGAGATTTTAGAGCTGAAGAACACCATCAACGCCATGGTCGATCAGCTCAACTCGTTTGCTTCCGAGGTCACTCGCGTGGCCCGTGAAGTGGGGACCGAGGGCCGCCTGGGCGGACAGGCACAGGTCGGCGGCGTCGCTGGCGTCTGGAAAGACCTCACCGACAACGTCAATTCGATGGCGAGCAATCTGACCAGCCAGGTGCGCAATATCGCGGATGTCACCACGGCGGTTGCCAATGGAGACCTGCGCAAGAAGGTGACGGTCGACGTGCGCGGCGAGATTTTAGAGTTGAAGAACACGATCAATGCCATGGTCGACCAGCTCAACTCGTTCGCCTCCGAGGTCACCCGTGTCGCACTCGAAGTGGGCACCGAAGGAAAACTGGGCGGCCAGGCCCTCGTGCAGGGTGTTGCGGGCGTCTGGAAGGATTTGACCGATTCGGTCAATTCGATGGCCGGAAACCTGACGGGGCAGGTGCGGAACATTGCCGAGGTGACCACCGCCGTCGCCAACGGCAATCTAACGAAGAAGGTGACGGTCGACGTGCGGGGCGAGATCCTGGAGCTGAAGAACACGATCAATGCGATGGTCGACCAGCTCAATTCGTTTGCCTCGGAAGTGACGCGCGTCGCTCGCGAGGTGGGCACCGACGGGCGGCTGGGCGGGCAGGCCCAGGTCCGCGGCGTCGCCGGCGTCTGGAAAGACCTCACCGACAACGTCAATTCGATGGCTGGAAACCTGACGGGGCAGGTGCGGAACATCGCCGAAGTGACGACGGCCGTCGCCAATGGCGACCTTCGCAAAAAGGTGACGGTGGACGTGCGAGGGGAAATTCTGGAGCTCAAAAACACCATTAACGCGATGGTCGACCAGCTCAACTCATTCGCTTCGGAGGTGACACGCATGGCCCGTGAGGTCGGCACCGAAGGCATGCTGGGCGGGCAGGCGGACGTGAAGGGAGTTTCCGGGACCTGGAAGGACCTGACCGACTCGGTGAACTCGATGGCGGCCAACCTCACGGGTCAGGTGCGCGGCATCGCAAAAGTCGTCACGGCAGTCGCCAACGGCGACCTCAAGCAGAAGCTGACCGTCGAGGCCAAGGGCGAAATTGCCGCCCTTGCCGACACCATCAATAGCATGATCGACACGCTGGCCACGTTCGCCGACCAGGTGACCTCCGTGGCCCGCGAGGTCGGCGTCGAAGGCAAGCTCGGCGGGCAGGCCAAGGTGCCCGGCGCGGCCGGCACCTGGAAGGGATTGACCGAAAACGTCAACCAGTTGGCGGCCAACTTGACGACGCAGGTCCGGGCCATTGCCGAGGTCGCGACCGCCGTCACCAAGGGCGACCTGACGCGCTCGATTACGGTCGAGGCGCAGGGCGAGGTCGCGGCGCTGAAAGACACCACCAACGAGATGATCCGCAATCTGAAAGACACCACCCGCAAGAACACCGAGCAGGACTGGCTCAAGACCAACCTCGCCAAGTTCACCCGCATGTTGCAGGGGCAGCGAGACCTGGCCACGGTCACCAAGCTCATCCTGACTGAGCTGGCGCCCGTTGTCTCGGCGCAGCACGGGGGCTTCTATCTGCGAGAAGAGGAGGGGGACGGCACGCCGGTCTTCAAGTTGAACAGCACGTATGCTCATCGCGAGCGCAAAGGGCTGCGTAATCAATTCCGGATCGGGGAGGGTCTGGTCGGGGAGTGCGCCTTCGAGAAGGAGCGGGTGCTGATCACCGAAGTGCCGCCTGACTATATCCGCATCAGCTCAGGGCTGGGCGAGGCGTCGCCGCTCAACATCGTCGTCTTGCCCGTCCTCTTCGAGGGCCAGGTCAAAGCGGTCGTCGAGCTGGCTTCGTTCAATCATTTCAAGGACATTCACCTGACGCTGCTCGACCAGCTCACCGAGACGATCGGAATCGTCCTCAACACCATGGAAGCCAACATGCGGACGGAAGGGCTGCTCCAACAGTCGCAGTCCCTGGCGCACGAGCTGCAAAGCCAGCAGGAAGAACTACGGCAGACGAATGCCAGGCTGGAGAAACAGGCGGCAGATCTCCAGACTTCCGAAGATCTCTTGAAGAAGCAGCAAGAGGACTTGAAAGGAGTCAACGAAGAGCTCGAACGCAAGGCCGGCCAGCTGAGCAGCCAGAACACGGAGGTCGAGGCCAAAAATCGCGAGATCGAGCTGGCCAAGCTGGCGCTCCAGGAACGGGCCGAACAGCTCACTCTGACCTCCAAATACAAGTCGGAGTTCCTTGCCAACATGTCTCACGAGCTGCGGACCCCCCTCAACAGCCTTCTGATCCTTGCCGAGATGCTGGCCGGAAACCAGGGCGGCAACCTCACTCCCAAGCAGGAAGAGTTCGCTAAGACGATCTATTCCTCGGGGTCTGATCTATTGACCCTCATCAACGACATTCTGGACATGGCGAAGATCGAATCGGGCACAATGCCCGTCGAGGCCGGCGAGATGGAGTTTGCGGAGCTGCAGCAATACGTCGAGCGCATGTTCGAGCCAGTCGCTCAAAACAAAAACCTCCAGTTAATGGTGGAGCTGGCAGACGGCCTGCCGCCGGTCATGCAGACCGACACCAAGCGCTTGCAGCAGGTGCTCCGGAACCTGTTGTCCAATGCCTTCAAGTTCACCGAGGAAGGAAAGGTGTGCCTGCGGGTCGAACTGGCCGATCAAGGACCGAGCGCCGACCATCCGGTCTTGAGCCGGGCCGATGCGATCGTCGCGTTCGCCGTCAGCGACACGGGCATCGGCATAGCGGCCGACAAGCAGAAGATCATCTTCGAACCATTCCAGCAGGCCGACTCGGGAACAAGCCGACGGTACGGAGGCACCGGGTTGGGCCTGTCGATCAGCCGGGAGATTGCGCGCTTCCTCGGCGGCGAGATTCGCGTCTGGAGCAAGCCCGGCGAGGGGAGCACGTTCACCCTTTACCTGCCCCTGAATTATCGGTCTGCTGACACCGGCCCGTTGGCTGCGGCGCCCCAAAAGCTCGAACGCCGAAAAGTCATGCGGCCTTCCGTCCCTGCGATCTCATCGCGGTTCGAAGTGGGCGGCGATTACGGCCGCATTCGGCCCGGCGACAGCGTGCTGCTCATCGTCGAGCGCGATCCGACGTTCGCCAACATTCTGCTTCAAACGGCCCACGAGCAGGGCCTCAAGGCACTGATTGTGACGCAGGGGGAGGCGGCACTGGCGCTGGCGCAGGAGATCCAACCAGCTGCGATTTCGCTCGACCTCAGCCTTCCCGACCTGCATGGCCTGAAGGTTCTCGAGCGTCTCAAAGACGACCCGCGCACCTGCGGAATTCCTGTTCATATCATCTCGGGCGACGAAGGCGGATTGCGCGGGCTGGAGCGGGGCGCCGTCGCCTGCCTTAAGAAGCCGGTCACGAAGAAAGCCCTGGAAGAGGCCTTTGCGAACATCCGGAATCTGGCCGACGGCGTTCTGAATCACCTCCTGGTGGTCGAAGACAACGACATTGATCGCGAGAATATTGTCAAAATGATTGGAGACCACGGCGGCCGGACCACCGCGGTCGGGTCGGGCGCTGCCGCGCTGGGCGCTCTCGAGGCACAGCCCTTCGACTGCCTTGTGCTCGACCTGAGGCTGCCCGACATGGACGGGCTGGACCTTGTCGAGAAAATCAGGAACGAGCTCAATCTCAACGACCTGCCAGTCATTGTTTACACGGGCAAAGAGCTGACCGTCGACGAGGCGGCCCGCCTGAGAGAATTGACCGAGTGCATCGTCCCGAAGGACGCCCGCTCACTCGCCCGGCTGCGCGAGGAGACTGCACCGTTTTTGCACCGCGTCATAGCCGAGCGGCAGCGCGACGAGATCGGGCCGCTCTTGATCGAGCGTCGGGCCGAGGGGCCCAGCCACGTCGTAAACAACCCGCCGGCCGCAAACACGGCCGAGCTGGCGGGTAAGACAATTCTCTGTGTGGACGACGACGTCCGCAATCTTTTTGCCATGATGAGCAGTCTGGAGCGCTTCGGGATTGAGGTGCTGCGTGCGGAAAGCGGCCGGGAAGCCCTGCAAATCCTGGATCAGCGTCCCGACGTCGATCTGGTGCTCATGGACATTATGATGCCGGGAATGGATGGTTATGAGACGACGCGGGCTGTTCGGGAACAACACCGATTCCGTTCGCTTCCGATTATCGCCCTCACCGCCAAGGCCATGAAAGGCGACCGCGAAAAGTGCCTCGAGTCGGGCAGTTCTGACTACCTGGCCAAGCCGGTCAGCAGCGAACAGCTTCTGACGCTGCTGGGCGCGTGGCTGTCGCGGCCGCAAGAGGCACTTGCCGCGACGGCCGGGAGTTGAAGCAATGCAAGCCGATCCAAAGGCCGACATTCTGCTCGTCGATGACACGCCGGCCAATCTCCTGGCACTTGAGGCCGTCCTCGGGGAGCTCGGCCAGAACCTTGTGACGGCCCAATCCGGAAAGGATGCTCTGCGCTACCTGATGGATCACGAGGTCGCCATCATCCTGATGGACGTGCAGATGCCAGGTATGGACGGGTTCGAAACCGCCCAACTCATCAGGCAGCGGGACCGGTCGCGGCACACGCCGATCATTTTTCTGACAGCCCACGACCGAACCGACATGCAGGTCTTCAAAGGCTACGCGGCCGGGGCGGTCGATTTTCTGACGAAGCCTTTCGTGCCGGAGGTCCTGCGGTCGAAGGTGTCGGTGTTTGCAGAGCTGTTCCGAAAGACCGAGCAGGTCCGGCAGCAGTCGGAGCTCCTCCGCGAGATCGAGCGCAACGAGCACGAGCGCCAAATGGCCGAGGCCAAGGAGCAGTGGGAACAGGAACGCCTGCGCGAGGAGATCCGCCTGGCCCGGCAGATTCAACAGAAGCTTTTTCCGGTCGCCCCGCTGCCTACCGCCAGCTTCGACATTAGCGGCGCCTCGTACCCGGCCGAGGCGACGGGGGGCGACTATTTCGATTACATTCCGATGCGCGATGGAGGTTTGGGGGTGGTCATCGGCGACGTGAGCGGCCACGGCTTCGGACCGGCCCTGCTGATGGCCGAGCTGCGCGCCTACCTGAGGGCCCTGCTCTTGACGCGGGCAGATGTCGGCGAGATCGTCAGTCTGCTCAATTGCGCTCTGGCCGATGACGCGCCGGAGGGGCACTTTGCCACACTCCTGTTGGCACGGCTCGACCCGGCCAGCCCCTCTCTGGTCTACTCCAGTGCGGGCCACATGCCGGGCTATATCTTAAGCGCCGGCGGCGACGTGAAGTCTATTCTCCATTCCACGGGTATGCCGCTGGCGGTCGATCCGGCCGGCGAATTTCCAGCCGTCACCGTACCCCGCTTGCAGCCAGGCGAGCTGCTCCTGTTGTTCACCGATGGCGTCGTCGAGGCGCACGGCGCCGACGACCTGTTCGGCATGGATCGAGTACTCGATGTGGTGCGCGCCAACCAAGGCCGAACCGCCCGAACGATTGTCGACACGCTCTATGGCGCCGTCCGCGACTTCTGCGGAACTCTGGCGCAGCTCGACGACATTACCGTGATCGTCATCAAGGCGGCAGCCTGAGCGCGGGGCGCCAGCCGACCCCTGGGTTGAGCGTCTCTTGCAGGCACTAATCCGCACGAGTCCCGATCCGTTCTCGAATTCCTGCTCTTGCAGACAGCACCGCGAGTCCGGCGATACCCGATTCTTTTTCCAGCGCCATGCTTGACCTCCGTGTCTTAAAACGCAGTATCCAATACTCCTGTTGATATTTTATCGAGAATGGATCGGCGCGCGAACCACGTCCCGCACTCCGAAGTGGCGCGACACAGAAAGCCGCATTTACCGGTTCCTCATTCAAAGTTAGGATTCCGCAACGAGGGACCGAAGTTCTTCCCGCCTATCCTCGCGATCAGCCGTGGCGTGCGCCGGTCTCGGGCTGTCTGGTGGGTTTGTGGATTTCTGAGGCCGTTTTCTTGAAGGATTGAACGAATGGTCAGAACTTCGCTTTTGAACGACTGCGGTGATTTACCGCTGGTGACTGCCGCAAGGTGTATGCCGCGATGGACCCTGTGATTCGGGCCCGGTTTGGAAAAGGCGGGAGTGAAGTACGTCAAGACTATGCACGGCGAGGAACGGGGACTGGGGAAATCACGGTCGCAGCACTTCGAAACCGATGATCGAATGATTGTTGAAGAATATCTGATTGAGAACGATATCGATTTCGAATGGACTCCCGAACATACGCTGCGCACCTCGTCGACCAGGCCAGCCACGATGACACACCCCGTGACGGGTGAAAAACTGTGGTTCAACCAGGCCAACCTCTGGCATGTCACAAATGTGGATGAACGTTACAGAACACATTTGTTGCAGCGCTGTGGCGACGACAATCTCCCCACCCATGCCTATTACGGCGATGGTCTACCGATCGCCGCCGAAGAACTGGAACGGGTTCATAACGTTCTGTGGGATCATGCCGTCGATTTCCCCTGGCAGCAGGGAGACGTTCTGATCCTGGATAACTACCTGGTGGCTCACGGTCGCATGCCCTTTAAGCCGCCGCGGAAGATCCTGGTCGCAATGGGTTAGCAGCCCTGAAAAGCGGAACTGGCTCTGTGTTTTTCCAGCGAAAAGCGCGAAAAATCGGATGGCGGCTCGCTGGCTGGCCCGCTTGGAAGTGAGCCGCGAGATCCCCCCATTTTAACAATCCCGCCTTTGTCGATTCTGTTGGTTAGCCGGCTCTGGGTGATGGTTCGGCGTGCGACATCCGATTCAGAACGCAATGGATTCTGCACCTTTGCGACCTGAAGGGAAGCTGCGCCATGTCCATCGGCCTGAAAAGACCAGCCGCCTCATACGCTGAGCGGCTCCTCGCCGCTCCGCCCGCGGGCCAAGACGATCTTCGGCTTGAATCCCCGTCGACGGCCCAGCGCGCGATCTCTCGGTTTCTCAACCCTTGGCGAAATGCGATTGTGCCGGCGTCCTGGCTCCGACTGCTTCTCAGGGTAAGCCGCAGTCCGTTGATCGCCGAGACTGCCGCTCGTCCCGGGGGCTGGCGGGCCATGGAGATCATCTACCGCAACGCTCGGCCGATCGACTGGTTCGACCGTCAGGCACTTCGCGTTAATCCAATTTGTATGGCAGCCCGAAACCGCCGAGTCGTCGTGACGCGCACGATCGCCCGGCTGATCGCGAACTATGGGGCCACGGCCCCCGTGACCGTGCTCGGCATCGGCGCCGGTCCTGGTCGGCACGTTCAGACGGCAATTGTCGACTCGCAAATCGACAAGACGCGGGTCCACGCCTATCTCATCGATCTCGATGACGACGCCTTCGAGTATGGAAAGTTGCTGTCGCGGCAGTTGGGAATCGCGCGCTGCATGCACTTTCTGCGCGGAGATGCCCGCCAGATTCGCCAGACCCTGCCCGATATTTCTGCAAACATCGTCAAGGTCGTCGGTCTGGCCGAGTACCTTTCTGATGCCGAGTTTTTGGAACTTCTCGCGGCCCTGCGCGAGGTCATCGCCCCTGGGGGCAGCCTGCTGACGCACGGCTTAGTCGATGTTTACGGCACGGGCCGGTTTCTGGCGCGGGTCTTCAATTTGCGGCATCATCAACGGACGGCGCCACAGATGATCGCCCTGTTGGAATCAGCAGGCTTTCACCCCGTAGAATGCGTCGTAGAACCCACATTGATCCACCCCATCATTACGGCCGTCAGAGATCACTGAACCAGCGCCGGCCGTTTTTTGGCGGTCGAGCGGCTTGAAATTGAAGGCCAATTCCAGGGCCACCGATCGCAACGCATGCCCGACGCAGTCGCTCAGATCGACAGCGTGCAGAACACATCGTTCTCGGGGTTTAACTCTTGGGGTAACAGCGACACAGTCGCTCATTTCTGCCCCACCGTGAGACACGATCGGCCGGGATGAAGACCGTTGCGGGAAATGCCCTTCCGCTGCACGGCCCGTGCACCTAAGATAATTCAAATCCTGCCATGAACGTGTCCCCCCCTACTGCCCTTTCCAGTCTGGCAACTGACGAAGCGATTTACGACCGCAGCTTCTGGCTGGCCTACTCGGCCAATCTGATGCTTGTCTGCGCCAATTCGTTGACGTTTCGATTCGCCGAATTCGTGGCGTCACTGGGGGGAACCGAAGAGCTTTCAGGCGAAATTGTGCGGGCCGGTTTCATTGCCGCGATCGTCTTTCGTCTTGGATTGGGCCGAACAATCGACCGCTATGGCCCGCGGCTCGTGTGGCTGCTTTCATCGCTGATCTATCTTGCCGGCAGCCTGGCATTTTTATTTCCTCAGAAGCTCTCGGCAATCGTCTGGGTGGCGCGCATCGCCTATCAAACCGGTCTGGCTGGCATGTTCTCGTGTTCGATCGTTCACATCCAGAACCAGGTTCCGGCGCATCGCCGCACCGAAGTCATCGGCAGCCTGGGCAGCAGCGGATTCGTGGGGACAATTTTAGGAACGCAACTGAGCGACCTGATCTTCGACTTTGTTCCCTCGGGCGAAGCCCGCTTTGCCGCCATGTTTGGCGGGGCTGCCGCGTTCGGCCTGCTGCACGCCGTGGTGGTCTTCTGGTTGACGCGGCACGAGGTTCATCGTGCGCCGCAGGCGACGCCCGGCCCGTTTCGGCTGCTCGTTCGCTATTGGCCAGGAGCAATCGTTCTCGTGGCTTTCGCCATGGGGACCGGTTTTGTCGTCACCACGGTCTTCCTGACGCGGTTTGCCACGGCGATGGACCTGCGCGGAATCGCACTGTTCTTTCTGCCCTACTCGCTGACAGCCTTCGGTTGCCGGTGGGTATTCCGCGGCTGGGGAACTTCGTTCGGGCGGCACAAGATGGTGTTGTGGGGACTGGCCGGGATGACGGTCGGGCAGCTCTTATTTCTGGTGGTGACTTCTGACTGGTTGTTCGTTCTGCCGGCGGTCGTTTGCGGTTTCGGTCACGCGCTGCTCTTTCCGGCCGTTGTGTCGATCGGAGCGGGGCGATTTCCAGTACAATATCGCGGCAGTGGCACGACGCTTGTTCTGGGGTTTACCGAGTTGGGAACGGCGCTGGCCGCGCCCATCCTGGGAATGCTGATCGATCGTGGAAACGCCGACGGGGGGACGGCGGGATTCTCATGGATGTTCATGTCGGCAGCGGGAATCGCCGCGGCAGTCGGCCTGTTTTACGCGGTGACGGCGGCCCGGCATCCCGATTACGATCTGGCCCACGATTTGAGACAGACGTCTTCGCCGGAGATGATCGAAGCCGAATCAGACGCCGGCGACATGATCGCCGTTCCTGCGGCTGAAACATTTCCAGACCAGCCAAGATCGCCCCCCTCTGAATAGGAATTCGTCGCCTTCATGCTTCCCGACTCGTTAATTGCCGAAGCGGCCGCAATCTTGCAAGCTGGTGGATTGGTCGCATTTCCCACTGAAACGGTGTATGGCCTGGGCGCTAACGCGCTTGACGAGCAGGCCGTAGCGCGGGTGTTTGACGTCAAGAAGCGCCCGCGGTTCGACCCCCTGATCGTGCATGTCGCGAATGTCGAGGGGGCGCTGAGACTGGCCGCCGATTTTCCTACTGTCGCGCGGCGGCTGGCCGAAAAGTTCTGGCCCGGGCCCCTCACGCTGGTGCTTCCGAAGAGGACCGTTGTTCCCGATCTCGTGACTGCCGGTTGCTCGACGGTGGCGCTGCGCATTCCCGATCACCCTGTCGCGCAAGCTCTGTTGCGCGCCGCCAACCTGCCCGTCGCCGCCCCCAGCGCCAACCCCTTCGGCCAGATCAGTCCGACGACGGCCGAGCATGTCCGTGCACAACTGGGACAGGCGATCGATCTCATTCTCGACGGAGGCCCCTGCCGGGTCGGCGTCGAATCGACCGTGCTGCAACTGACAAACGACGTGCCGCTCTTACTTCGCCCCGGGGGGACGACGCTCGAAGAAATCGAAGCGGTGATTGGCGCGGTCAAAGTCTTGGCCGCGGGGCACGCCGATTTACCACAACGCGGGCTCGCTTCTCCGGGAACCCTATTGCAGCATTATGCACCTCGCACGCCGCTGGTATTGCGGACGCCCGCCACGGCCGGCGGCAGCGAATGGGTCGCGGCCGACAGCCTTCTGAAAAAGGGGACAAGCTCGGGGCGCGAACCGCCAATTTTTGCAGAAGACTCGCAGCCGCAAGCTGCGTGGCCTCAATTTCAAACCACCGCCGCGGGTGTTCGTCAGGGACTGCTGGCCTTTCAAGAGAGCGACACCTCCGGAAAGTTTGTGCAGGTCGAGATTCTTTCGCCCACGGGAAATCTGCGCGAGGCGGCGGCGAATTTCTTTGCTGCCCTTCGACGACTCGATGCGGCAGGGCTCGATTTGATTGTGGCCGACATCTTCCCGGAAGTCGGGCTGGGGCGGGCGCTCAATGATCGTCTACGCCGGGCTTCGCATTCGTAGGCGTCTCTTCGGTCTGGCTCCCAAAGGGAGTGCCTTCTATCACCCACGGAAGCAGAGCATACTCGTCCTCTCCGAGGGGAAAAGTATCGCGAATTTTCAAGCCGTCAGCACGAATTTTGTACGACCGTTCTTTGCCCGTCTGCACATCATGAATGTAGTGATAGCTGGCATCGCTGCCCACATAGTGCAGATGATCGATCGGTCCCGCTTCAGAAATCCGGAGCAGTCGCTCGCGCGACACTTCGTGTGCTTCCCGGGCGCTGAAGGGACTCGCGCAACCGGCCAGAAGCAGTCCGATGACGACAGCCGGCAGCCGGCGAATTTGCAGTCGAAGAGTCTGGGTCATTGCAGCCGCGGGAATGAGGTGACTGCCAGTACGTCCCGGGCCAGCCGGGAACAATTCTCGAAGAGAAGATATTGCCGCGAGGCGTCTGTCCCTATTCGAATGGGCTCAATCGGGCGATTCAGATTTTGCAACGCGAAAGTCGATTGTCAGGAAACAACTGGTGGCCGCGTTATAGGCCAGACCCGTTAAACGTGCAAGACCGGCATATTGCTCGCAAATTACTTCACGGCAGCAGCGCGTGGCGCCCTAGAACGTCGAGGCCGGTCTTGACGTTTCAGGGTCATTTGCTGCCGGGCCGTGGTCGTTCGCCCGGCTCAGACGCAGTGACCACATTCACCGCGCCCGCTGCCGCCCCGCCGCTCTTGGCAGCAACGTTTTTGGGCGGTTGGCGATCGCGTTGCAGGTAATCAAACACGGGCCGCGGAAGGACGCCGAACCCTGCGATCAGAATCATCGAACAGACGATGGCCGCCAGTACCGGGCGACCCCCCGATGGGCGCGGTGTCCCCAGCGGATCGTTGAGGAACATCACCGAAATCAGTCGCAGGTAATACACGGCGCCAATGGCTGCATTGATAACCCCCACGACGGCGAGCACGGCGAACGCGGGATGCACGGCAAATAACGAATTGGCCGTCGGCTGCCGCACGCTGAGCGCCGTCGAAAAAATAGCCAGCTTGCCCCAGAAGCCCGGCAGCGGGGGAATGCCCGCCATACTGAACAGAAATACGGCCGCCGCCACGGCGACAAACGGATGGGTTTTGACGAGCCCCGTCAGATCGTCAATGTGTTCGATCTGTTTGCCGGGACGGCCCAGATAGACAAGCACGGCGAAGAGCCCGACAGTCGTCAGAGAATAGGCCAGAAGATACAGGATGGCGGCATTCACCCCGCCGGGAAGGCCAGTGCCGGCCAACTTGCCGACGCCTGCGAGGGCCAGGTCGGGGTTCCAGTCTTCCCAGAACCCGACGGCGATTCCGATGAGCATGTAACCCGCATGGGCAATGCTCGAATAGGCCAGCATTCGCCTGACGTTTGTTTGCAAGAGCGCCAGGCAATTTCCGCCGGTCATGGAGATGGCCGCCAGAATCAACATGAGCTGCTGGCCGGTGGTCTCGAAGCCCACCATGGCTTGCGATACGACGCGGATCAGCGCAAACAGACCGGCCGCTTTAGGAATGACGGCCAGGAGCCCGGCATTGAAGGCGCTGGTGCCTTCGTAAACATCGGGCGCGTAAAAGTGAAACGGCACCGCGGCCATCTTGAAACCCAATCCGGCCGAGATGAGAACCAATGCAATAATTCCGAGCACCGAGCCGCCGAAATTCGGCGTTTCTGCCTGCGGCGATTGATAGCTCTGCAACAGCACCTCGTGAATACCGGCCAGACGGGTCGTACCGGTTACCCCGTACAAAAATGCAAAACCATAGAGCAGCACGGCCGCCGACAGCACGCTGAGCAGAAAATACTTGGTAGCCGCCTCTTGTGTGGCGTAATCGTTGCGGCCCAGGTAGAGCAAAACGTAGGTCGGCACGCTGATGAGCTCGAGAGCCAGGAACAGCAGCACGAGATCGGCTGCTGCCGAAACGAGCATCAACCCAGAGAGAATCAAGAGGAGCATGCCATAGAATTCGGCGGCCGTTTTCGATTCAGCCTGCGCCGGCATCGACATCAGAACGAACAACGCACCCAAGACAAGCGATACCCATTGGAAACCCAGCGCGAGAGAGTCGCGCGTTACGGCAAGCGGCACCAGAGCGTCATTCGAAAAACCGAGGCGCGAGACGCTTTCGAGGGCGAATGCCGCCAGCAGCAGGGCGCCCAGCGCCAGCGAACCCCAGCGTCGCGGGGCGACGGGAAACGTACCCCCCAGAATGAAAAGGCACGCCAGAACCGCCAGAATGGTTTGCGGCAGAAGAATGAGAAGCGTATCGAGCACGGTGGCACTTAATCTTTCAAAACGACGGCAGCGTCAGTTTGCAGTTTGCGATGGGGCACGCCAGATGCGGCGGCTGTGTCGCGAGTGGCGCGACTTCCGGTTGAACCGGCGATCTCAGTTTGGGCCGACAACAGCCCGCGAACGACCTTGTTAATCGAAGGTTCCATACGGCGGGTGAAGAATTGCGGATAAAGACCGATCCAGACGATGAGCAGCAGAATCGGCGCCAACGCCAGAATCTCGCGGGTGTTGAGGTCGGCCGGCGGTGGATGATCGCCATGCTCTTCGAGAACCGGTTCTCGCAGCCTTCCGAAAAACGTGCGCTGGACCAGCCACAAAACATACCAGGCGCCGAGGATGATTCCTGTCAGGCCCAGAGCGCCATAAACTTTGTTGACCTGGAACATTCCCATGAGCGCGAGCACTTCGCCGGTAAAGCCGTTGAGCCCCGGCAGGCCGATGCTCGAAAAGGCGACGACCCCCAGGCAGAAGGCCATGATCGGAAACTTGCGGGCCATGCCGCCGTAGGCTTCGATGTCGCGCGTATGATAGCGCTCATAGAGCATTCCCACGAGCGTGAAAAAGGCGCCGGTCGAGAGCCCGTGATTGATCATCTGCAACAGCCCGCCCGTGATACCCACGGTATTCAAGGCGAACAGGCCCAACAGGCAGAATCCCATGTGGCTGACCGATGAATAGGCGACAAGCTTCTTGATGTCGTCTTGCGCCAGCGCCAGCAGAGCCCCGTAAATGATGCCGATGACCGCCAGGATGGCGATATAATCGAACATCTCCCAGCACGCCCCGGGAACCAGCGGCAGCGCAAACCGCAGGAAGCCGTATGAGCCGATTTTCAGCAACACCCCCGCCAGAAGCACGCTACCGGCGGTGGGCGCTTCCACGTGCGCCAGCGGCAACCACGTATGAAAGGGAAAGAGCGGCACTTTGATGGCAAAGCCGGCAAACAGGGCCAGGAAAATCCAGGGGCTGACTGCCGTCCAGTACGCATGCGCCCGGGCATCGCTTTGAACCAGCGACGAAATTCCGTTTGTCAGTTCAGGAATCGAGAACGTCAGCGGCTGCCCCGGCGCCATCCACGAGTACGACAGCACGATAAAGAGGAGAGCCAGAAATGTCAGCACGCTGCCGGCCAACGTAAAAATGAAGAACCGCCGGGCCGCGAAGCGCCGATCGTGTCCGCCCCAGATGCCGATCATAAAAAACAGCGGAATCAGAGTGAATTCAAAGAAAACATAGAACAGGATAATGTCCTGGGCGGCGAAGACGCCGATCATTCCCGACTCAAGCAGCAGCATCAGAGCGTAAAACGATGCCGGGCGGTCCTGCACGGCCTCCCAGCTGACGAGCACCGCGGGAATCATCAGAACGGCTGAAAGGGCGATCAGCCAGAGACTGAGCCCGTCGACCCCCAGGGCGAATTGAATGTCGGGCCCGACATGACCATTCTGCCTCACCGTCTCGATCCACGGAAGACTCGATTCCATCTGAATCAACTGTGGCTGTCCCGACGCATCGACGAGCCCCGGATCGTATTGTGCCACCATCACGATCGCCAAAACAAACGTAATGAGCACGGTTGTCAGCGCCGTCCGGCGAACCTGTTCGATTCCCTTTCGCCCAAAGAGCAGCGCCAGCACTGCCCCCACCGCGGGCAGCGTCACCATGAGAAACAAGATGCTTTTTGAAAACTCGGCCATTCCAACTCCGTCTTAACTCTGTTTCGTCAACAGCACCCACAACAGCACACCCAGCGCCAGCGACATGGCCAGTGCGTAAAACTGGACCAGACCGTTTTGAATCGGCCGCGGAAGTCTGCCGACCAGCGCTGGCAGCCTGCCGATTCCACCCACAAACATTCCGTCAATCAAGCCCCAATCAAGAAACCGCGACAGGGTCGCCAAACCCTTCAGAGGCAAGACAAACATGACGGCGTACGCTTCGTCCAAATAGAATTTGTTGCGGCTCAGTTCGGTCAGCGGACCGGCCAGCTTCGCCAGGCGGTCAGGCAGCGACGAAACAGTGCCATACATGACATAGGCCGCTCCGATGCCAAGCCCGGCCGCGGCGGTGCTCACGGCAATGACGAACCAGTTGACAGGCTCATGCCCGTCAACGCCGGGAATTGTGCGATTCAGGAAGCTGTTAAAAAGCCCCGTCGTATGGTGATCGAGCAGCAGCCCCAGCAGGGCGGCGCCGACCGCCAGAATCCAAAGCGGAATGCACATCACGCTGGGAGATTCATGTGCATGGTGCCCCGCTTCGTGCGGAATCTTTTCGGGCCCGTGAAACGTCATGAAAAATGCACGAAACGTATAGAAGGCCGTCAAGAGGGCGGTAAAACTGCCCGTCCAGAAAAGGATGCCGAAGAGGGTCGCTTTGGTGAGCCCGAACAATTTTGGCGCGGCCTTCGGCGTCGCGTCGCTGTGCGCATCGTCAGGCATGGAATCAGAACCGGCCCCTGCGCCGTGCCCCTCTGCCGCCGACTCGTGGCTGGCCTCGTGCGCCGCCGACAAAATCGCATCTTTGCTCCAGAAGCCTGCCAGCGGAAACAATCCTGAAAGGGCCAGGGCACCGATGAGGAACGTGCGGTAGGTCTGGGGCATGACCTTTCGCAGGCCGCTGAACTCGCGCATATCAATGACCCCCCCCATGGCGTGCATCACGCTGCCCGCCCCCAGAAAGAGAAGCGCCTTGAAAAAGGCATGTGTCACGAGGTGAAACATGGCGCCCGACACCCCCGAGAGCAGCCCGGTTCCCAGCCCCAGAAACATGTAGCCCAACTGGCTGACAGTCGAATAGGCCAGAACGCGTTTGAGATCATTCTGCGTGAGGGCAATGAGGGCGGCCAGAAGCGCCGTGAAACCGCCAATGAAGCCCACGATCATTTGTGTTTCGGGAGCCAGTTGAAAAAGCGGCGTGCAGCGTGCCACCATGTACACCCCCGCGGTCACCATTGTCGCCGCGTGAATCAGCGCGCTCACGGGCGTGGGCCCCTCCATCGCATCGGGCAGCCAGACATACAGCGGAAACTGCGCACTCTTGCCAACCGCACCCAGAAACAGGCATGAGCAGATTAGCCCGATGGCTGCCGGATTATTGGCCGCCACCCCGGCAATCGTCGCCGGTGCGAGCACCTCTGAAATATCGAGCGTGCCGAACGTGAGCCAGATCAGGAAGACGCCCGTGGCAAATCCGAAGTCGCCAATCCGGTTGACGAGAAACGCCTTCTTACCCGCCGCGGCAGCCGCCGGTTTTTCATACCAGAACCCGACCAGCAGGTAGCTGCACAGCCCGACCGCCTCCCAGAAGATGTACAGTTGCAGGAAATTGGCCGATAGCACCAGCATGATCATCGAAAAGACGAACAGCGAAACTTCGGTGAAAAATCGCCAGTAGCCGCGCTCGCCATGCATGTACCCCGCCGCATAAATCGCCACCAGGGTCGCCACAAACGTCAGCATCGCCAGCATCGTGGCCGAGAGCGAATCGACGCGCAGTGCGATCTTGACGTCCACGGGCGGGGTCACCCCCGAACCGGCCTCGCGGTAAACCGCGGCCAGCGTTCCGCCCGTGGCGCCCGAGTTGTCGAGCATCGCGGCCGCCGCACTTCCGGCAGGCAGCGGCTCGCCGGCGATTGTGAGCCACTGGTAGATGACCACCGTTCGCGCGTCTTCGGGTGTCTTCTGAGTCGCGCTGACGCAAACCACGAGAATCAACGAGCACAAAGCCGAGAGCCCGCACCCCAGAATCGCCGGCCAGTGGCTCTTCTCATGCAGAACGCGCGCTCCCAGGACAAGCGTCACCAGACAAGCCAACAGCGGAAACAGCGGAATCAGGCAGGCCAACCAGTCAATCGTGTCAAGCATGATCCCCTCCCATCGTTCCCGCGGGCGCCACGGCGATCGGCGCTTTGACCGCAGCAGTTCCTTCAGCCCGATGTTTCTCGGGCAATTCTCCCGCGTGAGTCAAATGCGGCCAACTCGGCTCGGCGGGTTTCACGTCGTCAGCCGATTCGTCGACGACACGCGGCTGATCGGCTTCGCGCAGATCCTGCCAGATCGACACGTCGAGCGAATTGCCGCGCCGGAAGAGAACGACGAAGAGGGCCAGGGCAATTCCTGCCTCGGCGGCGGCCAATGCCAGGCTGAAAATCGCAAAAACCTGCCCCCCCCAGGTGCCGTGGAACGCACTGAATGCCACCAGCGTCAGCGACACACCCTGCAGCATAAGCTCGGCGCAGAGAAACATCACAATCAGGTTTCGGCGGGCAAGAAACCCGACGAGACCCAACGTGAAGAGCAATGCCCCCAAGATCAGGTAATTATTCAAAACTGCATCACTGCCAAGCATCAAACATCCTCGATTCAAGCCACGGTCTGTATTCTGAGCAGGTGGCGCACTTCAATTCCGTTTTCAAGATCGTCCCGGTTCTATTGCCCGATTGTCTTATTGTCTTATTGCAAATCCGGCATATTGCAAATCTGCCACCGCTTCCAAGACTCAGAAGAGCAAAAATGAATAGCAGCTCTCAATTTCAATCATTGGCACGGCAGCAGCCAGGCCGTTCGATGACACTCACTATTTTCTGTGCTGACCTGGTTGCTGTTCCACTTTGTGTCCCGCAATGAGCATGGCCCCCACCACCGCCGCCAGCAACAAAACCCCGATCACTTCGACACTCGCCACATGGTCGACAAACAAGGTCTTGCCCAGGCCGGCCACATGCTTTTCGTCCAATCTCGCCGGTTCAGATCCCGCTGATTCGACAACCACCGCGTCACTTGTTGCCGCCGCCGTCGGGGCCGCACCGGCAGGGGGCAGACTACGAATGTCCTGGAATTCTCCATAACGGTTCGCGGCCGATGCGATGCGATTGGCCGCGGGACGCAACGTACCGGCCGCACCTTCGCCCCACCCCTCGAAGCGGGCCGAATAATGCAGCGTTCCGACCAGAACCGAAGCCAGCACGAGCCCTGTCGCGGTCACCAGCAACGGCTCGCGGCTGTGTCGATCGTAACGCGCCGTGCCAGTGGGCTGCGCCAGCATAATGACGAACAAAAATGTGACGACAACCGCCCCGGCGTAGACAATGATTGTGGCCGCCGAAAGAAATTCGGCGCTTTGGATCAGGTAGAGACCAGCGTTCCCCAAGAGGACCATGGCAAACCAGAGCGCCGAATACACCGGGTTGCGGCTGGTAATCATCAACACGGCCGACGCCAGGCTGACAAACGCCAGCAGATGAAACGTGTAGCAGGTAACCTTCGGCTGATCGTTCAATTCCCAGAGAATGGTTCGGCCCGAACCGGCGAGCCCCGTTAACCCAGCCGAAATCGGAACCGTAATCAGCAGCAGCAGAGCCAGTGTGGCCAGCCCGCCGCCGATATAGCGTTCAAGCCGTTTTCCCGCAGGCTGCCCGCGCGGAATCATGAGATAGACGCCCGCCCCCCCGACCGCCAGAATGAACATCGACAGAAGGATGCTGCCAGCGTGCGGTTGCTTGAGAGCCAGTTCAAAGCTATCAAGCAATCGCGATGCGCGATTTGTGCCTTCGGCCGCCAGAATCAAATGCGTGAGGTCCATCGGGCTAATGGTCCTTCCCGGCTTGCGCGCCGTGCTGCGTGATGTCGCTGCGGCTGCGCATCGGTTCGGTTTCGATCGTCGCGTCGTACACCGACAACAATTTTTCCTTGTCAAAAATCATTTCTTCGCGGCTGGCCCCCGTCAGATCGAACAGGGCCGTCAGTTCGATGGCATCGACCGGGCAGGCCTCTTCGCACATGCCGCAGTAAATGCAGCGCAGTTCGTCGATGACAAAACTCTGCGGATACTTTTCGCGGTCGGCCCAGGGGGCCTGAGTTCCGATGATATCGATGCAATGCGCGGGGCACGCCGTGGCGCACAGAAAGCAGGCCACGCACTTGACCCGCCCCTGCTCGTCTTTGTTAAGCCGATGCACTCCGCGGTAAATGAGCGGATTGCCGAACGTCGGCCGTTCTTCAGGAAACTGGCAGGTCGTGGCGTCACCGCGAACGGTGCTCATGAAGTGCCGCGCGGTCGTCGCCAGCCCGTCGATCAAGGGGCCCAGGTACATTCGCCCCGAAAGGCCAAGCTGCGGCTCTTTGACCCACTTGATGTGTTTGTCGTCAGGTTTCACGCGGCGCCCTCTTTGACTTTTCTACTGCGGCTTTTAAACTGCGGCTCTTAACTGGATTAGAAATCGGATCTCTTGGAAAAACCGTCTCGCTTCGCGGGCTTACGCCCCCGGCTCGCCCGACCACTGCGACTGCGAATTGGCGGGCCGCGCCGCAGAGAGCGCCATATAGATGACGCACCCGGCGACGGCGAGCCACCCCAGAATGGCCCGCGTCAGCATGTCGTCGGGCCGCAAAAATTCCTGGCAAACCGCACTGACGAACAGGTTCAATACGCCCAGGGGAATCATCGTCTTCCATGCCATATCCATCAGCTGATCATAGCGGAACCGCGGCCAGCTCCAGCGGATCCACATAAAGAAAAAGATCGCCAGCAACACCTTGACAGAAAGCACCATGACCCGCAGCAGAGCGCCAAGCACACCGACCTCATTGGCGTCGCCCGTGTACGGCGCCAGTCCCCAGAAATGCCAGCCGCCGAAAAAGAGGATGACCGTCAGAAACGCGACGGTAATCATGTGCTGATACTCGGCGAAGGCGAACATTCCGAATTTCATCGCCGTATATTCAGTGTGGTACCCCCCCACGAGTTCTTGTTCGCATTCGGGCAGATCGAAGGGAAGCCGCGTGGCTTCGGCACAGCCCGAAATCATAAACACGACGAATCCTAAAGGCTGCACAGCGAACCACCACCACCCCGTGCGGGCCTGCTCGGTGATAATCGTCTCCATGCGCAGCGAGCCCGAAAAGAGCAGCACGCCGATAACCGCCAGACCCAGCGGAATTTCATAACTCACGAGTTGTGCGCTCGATCGCAGGCCCCCCAGAAAACTGTATTTGCTGTTCGAGGCCCATCCCCCCAGAACAACCCCATACACCCCCAGGCTGCCAATGGCAAACACAAACAACAGGCCGATGTCGACTTCCGGTGCAATCGTCAGGGCGATCGGTTTGGCCCCGAACCAGGGGACGAAATAGCCGAACGGAATCGTGGCAAATGCCACCGTCGCCGTGGCCAGAATCGACACCGGGGCGATGAGGAACAGCACCCGGTCGGCCCCGGCAGGAATGATTTCTTCTTTAAGGATGAATTTGAGGCCGTCGGCAAGAGGCTGCAACAGCCCCCACGGCCCGACGCGATTGGGGCCGAGCCGGTCTTGCAGATATGCTGCCGCCTTGCGCTCGATGAGCACCAGATACGCCACCGCCCCTTGCAGGGCGCCGACAACAATGGCGATCTTGATTAACGGCTCAACCCAGTCATGCATCTGATTCAACCTCCAACATCTCCGACGCCACGCTGCGGAACGTCGGCAAGGGATGGGTTACCGTCCCCAGGGCCGTCGTTCGCGGATGTTTCTCCTGCCCTGAAATGAGGTCGAGCCCCGCTTCAGGAACGCCTGCCGCAGCTCGCGCGAAGAAGGGAATGACCCCCGCCAGCTCTGCCAGAACCGATGCGGCCTGATACAGCCCTGTTCGTTGCGACAAGTCGCAGAAGGTCTGCCCGTCAACATGTGCTCCCTCGACCGGGCGGATCCCCCATTCGCTGGCCTGGATCAGACCGGCATGATTCACGTAGCTGCCGTCTTTTTCAGCAAACGTCACTCCCGGCACGACGAAATGTGCCTTTCGTGCCACCGAAGAGGGAAGAATATCGTGCACGACGAGCAGGTTCAACCGCTCGAATTTCGCTCCTTCGGTGTCGTCGATCCACCGATCAGGATAATTCGCAGTGAGATACACTCCGTCGATTTCGCCCGCTTCGATCTTCTTGACGAATCCGTCCCAGTCGAGAACCGTCTTCTGGAAGTGTCGCAGAATCTCTTCGACCCCGCGGCGATTGGGGCACCGCTCGGCCCGAATCGTAAATCCTGACTTGAATTTTTCGTCTTCTCCGACCACCGGTACTTTGCCAAGGGCCAGAATCACCTCAGGCGCGAGAGACTTCGCGTAAACGGCCAGCAGATAGGCCTCTTCGCAGGTGAGGAACGGCGACAAAACGAAGGCCAGTCGCCCCCCGCCCGATTGTTTGACGACACCGGCAAGCGCTGCATGCACCGCCGCGAGCCCCTCGGGCCAGAGCATGTCGTGAAACTTTTCGCCCGATCGGCGTTTGAGTGATCCCAGCCGCTCGGGGGCATGGACGAACTGGTTCTCGTTTCGGCCGAGGTCGCACATCCACCAGTCGTTGACGTTGGGATTGTATCTGGGCTGCAGGCGATAGAGCTGATTCTGATTGACGTGCAATTGAATGCTGCAACCGGTGCTGCAGCGGGTACAGACCGAATCGTGCGGTTCCATGAACCACACGCGCTGTTTGTAAAGAAAATCAGTCGAGCACAAGGCCCCGACAGGGCAGATATCGTTGACATTTCCCGAAAGTTTATCCTCCAGCGGATACCCGGGGAAAATATCAATCTCGGCGTGGCTTCCACGGTCGATGATCTGCAGTTCGCCCCCTCCCGAGACTTCACGCGTGAAGCGCACGCAGCGGCTGCACATGACGCAGCGGTCGACGAACAGCGTCACGTGCTCGCCCAGCTCGCGTTTTTTACTGGTGAAAGGGCGAACATCGGCCCGCCGTTGCGGTTGGCCGTAATTAAAGTAGTAGTCTTGCAGCCAGCATTCGCCCGCCTGGTCGCAGATCGGGCAATCGACGGGATGGTCGAGAAGAATCCCTTCCTGGACGAAGTTCTGGTTGGCGCGCACCTTGGGGCTGTTGGTGACGACGACGGTGCCGTCTTTGGCCGGTGTCTGGCACGCCGGGACGAGCTTGGGAACCATCGTCGTTTCGCCGGTGTCTTTGTTCTTCATCCCCGTTTCGACGAGGCACATCCGGCAACTGGCAACGACGGACAGGCCCGGGTGCCAGCAATAATAAGGAATGGCGACCCCTGCCCGATCGGCCGCCTGAATGAGATTCAGCCGCTCGCTATCGTCGATCTGTACGTCCTGGCCGTCAATCGTAATCGTCGCCATTGATGGTTCTCTATTCCTCGTTGTCGCGCACGGCGTCGTGGTTGGTATCTGGCCGTCTCATGTTTCCCAGGCAGCTGCCCACTTGGCCACCACCCGTCAGCTTGCCCGGCAGTTCATTTGATCCGGAAAGTTTTGCCTCAGAAATTATCGGACTCGCGAGTTCATTTTATAGTCGGATGATTGTCACAGCGAAACCCCCACCAGCCACATGCGCGAGCCGCTTTATATCGCCAGAACATTGGTATGGTGCAATTCTGTCTGTCGCAATTTGCTGCTCGTCGTTAATCCTCGCCCTTAATCCTCGTCGTTACTCATTGAATCTGGTTTCTCTGCAACGAGTCGCTCTTCGTCTTCTCAGTGGTCTCAGTCATCGCAGTGGCGGGGGTCTGGAAACCTGACTGACGACAGGAGGTCGCCCAATTCGATCGGTTCCCATGTCTTAATGCATGCTCAGTTCCACCAGCCCCAGCGCCTCGGCAGGTTCTTCCTGCATGTAGCCCGTGGGGTTCGTGCGTTTGATGTATTCTTCAAACTCGTCTCGAAACTTGTTGATCGCATTCTTAATCGGCCACGCCGCGCCATCGGCCAGGCCGCAGATCGTGGTGCCCGGCATGATTCCGATCGCCCCGGAAATGTACAACAACAGCTCCAGATCCTTGAGCCGTCCTTTGCCATGTTTGAAGCGGGTGAGGATGCGCTCAGACCAGCTCGTTCCTTCGCGGCAGGGGGTGCATTGGCCGCACGATTCGTGGGCGAAAAACCGGCAGGCGTTGTGCAGGTAATCAATCATCGAAACCGTTTCGTCCATCACCGTCACCGCTGCCGTGCCGAGCCCCAGGCAGCCCACTTTTCCCGGCCCCGCGAAATCGAGAGGCGTATCCCATTCTTTTTCGGTAAAGAGCCCCATCGACAAGCCACCGGGAATGGCCGCTTTGCCTTTGCGCCCCTTCCACACACCGCCGCCGTAGCGCTCGACCAGTTCGCGGCACGTCACCCCCAGCGGCATTTCATAACACCCCGGCTGATTGACATGCCCACTGATGCAGTACAACTTGGGGCCGTAACTTCCCGGGTCTTTGGGGTTGGTCGAGGGGATGCCCATCGACTTGAACCAGTCGGCCCCGCGGTTGACGATATGCGGAACGTTGGCCATCGTTTCGATGTTGTTGACCACGGTTGGCTTGCGAAACGCGCCTTCAATGGCGGGAAAGGGAGGCTTGATTCGCGGCCAGGCGCGTTTCCCTTCGAGACTCTCGATGAGCCCCGTTTCTTCGCCGCAAATGTACGCCGCGGCGCCGCGATGCAGGTAAATATCGAGCGAGAAAGCACTTCCCAGGATGTTCTTGCCGAGCATGCCCGCGGCGTAGCATTCGTCGATCGCCCGTTGCAGCCGATCATAAGACGTGGGGTATTCGTAGCGGACATAGATATACGCCGTGCTGGCGCGTGTGGCGAAGCAGCCGATGATGATCCCTTCGATCACCTGGTGCGGATCCTGCTCCATGAGGATGCGGTTGTTGAAGGTGGCCGGCTCGCTCTCGTCAGCATTGACGCACATATAGACCGGGCCAGGATGGTCTTTGGGAAGAAAGCTCCATTTCATGCCGCACGGAAACCCGGCCCCCCCGCGCCCGCGCAGCCCCGAGGCCTTCACCAGGTCGATCACGTCGGTGGGAGACATGCCCGCCATGACCTTCTTGAGAGCGGCATATCCGCCGGAAGCCTCGTACACAGCCATTGTATGGCTGTCGGCCTTATTGATATTCGCCAGCAGTACAGGTTCGAAATCAGCCACTGTTGCCTTTCAAAAACGAGAGCGACCGCGTGTGAGTTTGCACGTCTTTGACACGGGCCAGCCGAGGGCCGCCCCCATCGCGCCGCATGCCGCCGATTTTGTGCGACTCGGCATATTGTGACTCGGTGCGAGCACGTCGGCCACGGGGCCGCGTCGGCCACGCGCCCAGGCCCCGGTCGGGCTCGTCTTTCATTGTGTTGGTCATCGTATCACCTGTCACTGGGCGCCCTTCTGCCGCGGCGACCCCTCACAGAATCTCTGCCTGCGCTTTGAGCTGCCCTGCCACTTCATCGACGTGATCGACGGCCATGTTCTTGTAGACTTTCGTCCCCGCCAGCATCGCCGGGGCGAAGTCGCACAGCCCCAGGCATTCGCCGAATTCCAGCGTGATTTTCCCGTCGTCTGTTGTTTCGCCCGGCCGAATGCCCAGCTTGTCGCTTAAGGCCGACAAGACATCTTCACCCCCGCGCAGCGCGCAACTGATCGACCGGCACACCCAGGCGCGCACCTGGCCACAGGGCGATGACTTGAAAAATCCATAGAACGACAAAGTGTCATAGACCTGGGCCGGCGCGAGCTCGAGCATCGCCGCGATCTCGGGAATAGCCTCCATCGGCACACAGCGCAAATGCTCATTGACGACATGCAGGGCCGGCAGTGTCACCGCCTGCTTCGTCGGGTATCGCGGGAAAAACGCTTCGATCTCGGCCCGCATTTCAGCAGTGAGAACTGGCGTGCTGGTGGTTGTGTTCATGGAGTGGCTCATCGATCGAGCTCCGCGGCAATGATATTCAAGCTCCCCAGAACGGCGACGATGTCGCTCACCAGATGGCCCTTGATGAGTTCGGGAAACAGGGCGAAATGAATGAAGCTGGGGGGCCGGCAACGGGCCCGGTAGGCGATGTCGCTGCCGTCACTGGCCAGATAAAACCCGAGTTCGCCGTTCGGGGCTTCGATGGCCGCATAACATTCTTCTTTGGGGGCATGAAACCCGCGATTGGTCATGACCACCTCAAAATGGGTGATCAACCCCTCGATCGTGTCGTACACCCGCGATTTGTCGGGCAGAATCGTGCGCTCGGCCATGGGGACGTTCACCGGGCCGCCCGGCAGATTCTCGAGCGCCTGCTCGACGATTCTCAGACTTTCGAGCATTTCATCCATGCGCACCAGGTAGCGATGAAAGCAATCGCCGGCGCTCGAGCAAACGACATTGAAATCGAAGTCGCCATAAGCCAGATACGGTTCGTCTTTGCGCAGGTCGCGCGTGACGCCGCTGGCGCGGGCGATGGGGCCGCTCGCCGAGCGGTTGATCGCCTCGGCCTTCGACAGTACGCCAATGTCTTTTGTCCGCTCGACGAAGATGCGGTTGCGATTGAGCAGGCGGCAGATGTCGGCGTGAACCTTGGGAAACCCCTTGACGAAGGCGCGAACCTGTTCAATAAAGAGCGGCGTGGCATCGTACATCAGCCCGCCAACACGGGTGTAACTGGTCGTGAACCGCGCCCCGCACAACGTCTCAAAAATGTTGTACAGTGTTTCACGCTGATTGAAGGCATACAGAAAAGCCGTGAACGCCCCCGTGTCGAGGGCAGCGGCGCCGTTGCATAGCAGGTGATCGCTGATTCGAGCCAGTTCTGCCAGAATGATGCGAATGTATTGGCAGCGCCGGGGAACTTCGAGCCCCAGCAGCGTCTCGACCGCATTGTGCCAGGCGATGTTATTCGCCATCGGCGAAATGTAATTCATCCGGTCGGTGACCGTCACATACTGGTTGTAATTGAGGTGCTCGCCGATCTTCTCGAAGCCGCTGTGCAGATAACCAATGTCGGGTGTGGCGTGAACGACCCGTTCGCCTTCGATCTGCAGCACCAGGCGCAGCGTCGTATGGGTCGCCGGATGCTGCGGCCCGAAATTGAGAGTCCAGCGATAATCTTGTTCGGCAGAAGGATCGGCTTCGACGACGGTTGACATACGTTACCTGATGATCTGCATCTGACTGATTTGCGATTGATGATCTGCACTTGAAGCACGGTTCGACGGCCACC
>JAYTRB010000271.1:0-4155 GCA_043746425.1 Planctomycetia bacterium | reverse complement strand
GAGCGATATCTGGCGGCAAGTGATCGCATTGTCGATGCTGCCATTATGGTTCCCGATCCCGAACGGGCGCCGCTGCAAATCGTGAAGGGCCGATCACTCGGTTCGGTGGGCGATGTGGCTGGGGAATTCAGCTTTTCGCGCACCGGAGACTACGCTCTGCGGGTGCGTGCCTGGGCCCAGCAGGCGGGGCCCGAAAAGGCGAAAATGACCATGCGGTTCGACGCGCAGGACATGCAGACGGTCGACGTCATCGAGGTCGAGAATGAAGTCGGGGTGTATGAGCTCAAGCTGCATGTTCCGGCCGGCAAGCACCACTTCTCGGCTCGGTTCATCAACGACTACTATAAGCCTGACGATCCTGACCCGAATAATCGCGATCGTAATCTGATTATCGAACGACTTGAAGTTCAGGGACCGCTGGGGGTGTTGCCGGAAAATCTTCCTGCACCTCACACCACGCTCATCACCTGCCGCCCTGAAGAAGCCGCCAACCCGACCGACTGCGCCCGGACGATTCTGCGGCCGTTCGTCACGCGGGCCTTCCGTCGGCCTGCAACCGACGACGAAATCGAGCGGCTGGCACGGCTGGTCGTTCTGGCAGCTAAAGAAGGAGACAGCTTCGAGCGCGGCATCCAATTGGCGCTGCAGGCCGTGCTTGTCTCGCCGCATTTCCTCTTCCGCATCGAGGTCGACCCCGAACCCCTCAGTCCGCAGGCCATTCGGACGATCAACGACTATGAGCTGGCGACGCGGCTGTCGTATTTCCTGTGGAGCAGCACGCCCGATGATGAATTGCTGCGTCTTGCACATCTGGGCACATTGCGAAAAGAGGGGAACCTCCCCGCGCAGATTCAGCGGATGCTGAAAGACCCAAAAGCGGTGGCGCTGGTCGACAACTTTGCCGCGCAGTGGCTGCAATTAGGGAACCTGAGGCTCATCAACCCGAACAAGAAGCAATTCCCCACCTTCGACGAAGCGTTGCGCAGCGCCATGGAGATTGAGACGAAGCTCTTTTTTGGGGCGATCATTCGCGAAGATCGCAGTCTCCTCGATTTTCTGGATACGGATTTCACGTTCGTCAACGAACGGCTGGCGACGCACTATGGCCTTCCGGGAATCAAGGGAGAAGCATTTCAGCGGGTGACGCTGGCCACCGGAGTGCGCGGCGGCCTATTGGGCCAGGCGAGTGTCCTGACGACCACGTCAAATCCCACGCGCACGTCTCCTGTCAAACGGGGAAAATGGGTGCTTGAGAACCTGCTCAATGCGCCTCCACCCCCGCCCCCGCCCAACGTCCCCGAGCTCAAGGAGTCGGGCGATCAGCAGGCAGACGCGACGCTTCGCCAACGGATGGAAAAGCACCGCGAAAACCCTGCCTGTGCGGTATGCCACACGCAAATGGATGCCTTGGGGTTCGGTTTGGAGAATTACGACCCCATCGGCGCCTGGCGCACGAAAGACGGCGCTTTTGACATCGACGCCTCGGGAACGTTGCCCGGCGGGGCCACGTTCGGCTCGCCCGCCGAGTTAAAGGCGATACTTAAAGCGCGCGATGGCGAATTCCGCCGCTGTCTCACAGAAAAACTGCTGACCTACGCCCTGGGACGCGGATTGGAGTACTATGACAAGTGTACGGTCGATACGATTGTAAACAACGTGAAGGCCAATCACGACAGGTTTTCGGTGTTGGTGCTCGAAATCGTCAATAGCGACGCCTTTCAGAAGCGGCGCGGCAAGCGGGGAGACGAACCATGAATCACGATTGGGAAATCACACGGCGGACGGCGTTGCGGGGTCTGGGAACGGCGCTTTCGCTGCCACTTCTTAATTCGATGTTTCCCTCACTGGCGCGGGCCGCAGCGGGGCCGGTCGGCGGTGCGCCAGTTACTCCCTTGCGGATGGCGTTCATCTATGTCCCGAATGGCAAGCACATGCAGGACTGGACCCCCGCCACGGAAGGCGAGAATTTCGAACTCCCGGCGACGCTTGAACCGCTGCACAATGTGAAGAACGATTTTTGCGTCGTCACAGGACTGACTCAGAAAACGGCCAATGCCAACGGAGATGGGCCTGGCGACCACGCGCGGGCGCTGGCGTCGTTTTTAACCGGCGCGCAGGCGCGCAAGACCCATGGGGCCGACATTCGCGCCGGCGTTTCAGTCGACCAGGTCGCCGCCAATGAGGTGGGCCGATACACGCGGTTTGCATCGCTCGAGCTGGGCTGCGACGCCGGTGCTCAATCGGGCAATTGCGATTCGGGGTATTCCTGCGCCTATTCGTCGAACATTTCGTGGAAGAGTGAATCGACGCCGATGGCCAAAGAGGTCAATCCGAAATTGGCATTCGAGCGGCTGTTTACGAACGGGCGACCGGGAGAATCGGCCGAGGCGCGTGCTAAACGTGACCGTTACAATATGAGCGTTCTCGATTTCGTTCGCGACGACGCCCAGTCGCTACGGGCAAAGCTGGGGGTCACCGATCAGCGTAAGCTCGACGAATATCTGACTGCCGTACGCGAGCTCGAAGTTCGGATCGCCCGTGCCGACAAAGGGGGCATTTCGGACGCAGCGGCCAGTGTCACTCGTCCCGCGGGAATACCCAAAGATTATGGCGAGCACATCCGCCTGATGGAGGATCTGATGGTGCTGGCTTTTCAGGGAGATGTCACGCGCATCTCGACGATGGTCATTGCCAATGAAGGAAGCAATCGCAGCTATTCCTTCATTGACGTTCCTGAAGGGCACCACGACCTGTCGCATCACGGCAGCGACAAGAAGAAGCTCGAAAAAATTCAGAAGATCAATCGCTTTCACATCACCCAGTTCGCCCATCTGCTCGAGCGGCTCAAGGCGATCAAAGAAGGTGAAGGAACGCTGCTCGATAATTGCATGATCGTCTATGGCAGCGGCATCGGCGATGGCAACGCGCATAATCATGACAATCTGCCGATCTTACTGGCCGGCGGCGGTGCCGGGACGCTTAAGACTGGTCGGCACATCAAGTACGAAAATGGCACTCCTCTCAACAATTTGTACCTCGAGATGCTCGATCGCGTCGGCGTCAAGCGCGATCAACTGGGCGATAGCACCGGCCGGTTGCCCAACCTGAATGGATAATCGCTTTCAAGCCAGCGCCCGACGAGCGGCCGGCGTAACCCGGCAATCGCGTTGTTGATGCAAAGTGCAGCCCGCGTGCAAGGCAGGTGTCAAGCCGGTATTCGACCAGGAGTGCCTTTGCTAATCATCAGGCAAGGCAATGCAATCAGCCGTGAGTCGGACAATTTGATTCAGGCATCGTCGCCAGGTGTGCGGCGCGGGGGGTCTACGAACGGATCAGAAAAGAATCTCGCCGGCCGCAGCCAGCGAGCGACGATCAGGCAACTGCTTCCCACGCTTAAAGCAGATGGCGCGCGGCGAAAGAGCAGAGAAGAGACACCATTCTCAGTGCAACTGCATCCTGCTCACGACCTATATCTGCCGACGAGTTGTTTTTGGTCATCGTGGCGTTGCAATCACTTCAGGAAAAAGCAACTATCAATGTGTGCGATTGGTGTGGCCAACCGCTGCGGGTGGAAATGAGTGGGGTGGAATTGAAAAGGCCGGCTATGCTGCGTAACACCAGCGACTGCGAATTCCCAGGCCGCCGTTTGCTCGATCGGCGCCGCTGGCTTCAGATCAGCAGTCTCGGGTGGCTTGGGGCGGGGTTGGTGAGCACTCGTCCGTCGAGCGCCCATGAACGGCCAGCGAAAGCCGCCGCGTCGCCCATCAAGTCAGTCATCGTCGTCTTTCATTATGGTGGTCCCAGTCAGTTTGAGACGTACGATCCCAAGCCGCGGGCTCCGGCGAACGTACGCGGCGAATTCCAGACGATTGCCACGGCAGTTCCCGGGATCTCTGTCGGCGAATATCTTCCGCAAGTGGCCAGAATCATGGATCGGCTGGCGCTCGTCCGCTCGATGCACCATCCCATGCGGAACCACAATTCGGCGGCCGCCGAGGCGCTGACAGGTCGCACCCCCACTGGCGGAGACCTCGAGCTGTTGGCCGACGAGGCCCGGTCATTTCCGACGCTTGGGTCTTCGATCAGCTACGCGCTTGGGCCAAAAGCGCATGTGCTGCCGTATGTCGCGCTTCCGTACACGATCTATAACGTCGT
>JAYTRB010000270.1:0-2374 GCA_043746425.1 Planctomycetia bacterium | reverse complement strand
CGCCCGCGACCTCCTTCAAGGTCGTACAAATAGAACAAAGCACTTGTTTGACGGTTGAGAGCCCGATTAAGAAATAAGTCGGGCCCCTCCCAGACCAGGCGGGCCGACCAGGCTCGCCAGTCGATCGGGGCAAAACTCAGGTAATGCGTCACTCCCCCGCGATGGAACCAGTCGAGTTGCTCTTCCGTCGGCGAGGTCGAATACGGAAACGGCTGCGGCAGCGCAAACTCGGGATCGAAATACTGCGACGGACCCAACCCCAGATAGGTGGGGACCGTCGCTACTCCCAACAGCGAAGGTAAATTCTTTCCCTCGCTGAAAATTCGCACCGGTTGCGGCGCGTCGGCCAGCAAGCGCCGCAGCGGGCTCTCGGCCAGATGGTCGATCGGCGGATCAGTAACGAAATAGGCAAACGTGACGAGCCGGCTTACGATGAACAGGTCGGCCGTCGTGCCCGCGAACACAACGATCGTCAGCACGGCCTGAGCCGCAATTCCCATCCAGGCGGAAAATCGCCGCGCGGCCGATGGAGCAACGCTTGCCAGCAGCCATCGGGCCACCGCGGGGGCGCGCTGGCACAGGTCGGCAAACCCCGCGCCAGCCAGCAGCCCGGCCACCAGCGTCGTCACGACTCCATAGCGCCCCGGACCTTCGAAGAAGCTGAAACCGGGAAGATGTTTCGATACCGGCAACAAGCAGCCGGTGGTGTAGATCAGAGCGGCAAGTCCCACAATCATCCACGCCACCAGCCGGCGGTCGGGCCGCTGCCGTTGTTGCCACGCCCCCCACAGCATGAACGCCAGTGGCATCAGTCCGAAATAGAGGTGCGCTTCGACCCGGTTGGTGCGCGATCCACCCGGCGCGATCGCATCGTCGAATGACGATTCCTGCGGATACCATTCCCACGGCACAATGATCTGCGAGAGATACCGCGCCGGAATCGATCCATACCCCGGGTCGTGCTCGTCGGTAACGGTCTGCCGTTGACTGTGCCGTTTCAGCTCCCACGATGGCAGCAACTGAACGGCGGCGAGGAAGAAGGCGCCGATGACCGCCAGCGCGAGAGCGCCGCACAGAGCCACGCGAGATTTTCTGGTCGTCGCCGCAACGTCGGCCGAACAAAGCCAGAGCCGCAAGGGGACATACCCGGCCAGCGTGAGCTGCGTGATGAATGCCAGCGTGAAGTGACCGGCGAGCATCTGCATCGCCAGAGTCGCCGTCAGCAGCAATCCATATCGCCAGAAGCGCGTCTGCAAATATGACTCGGCGCACCACAGCGCCAGGGGCAGCCACGCGCCGCCGATAATCGCCCATTCGAGACAGACCCGCGGCGGAAACCAGGCATAGGTAAAAACGAGCGCCGCCAACCCCGAAGCCAGCCGCGGGAGCCCGATTCGGCGGGCATACATGGCGGCGAACACGAACGCCAGCACATAGTGCAGAATGATGCTGGCCGAAAAGGCCGAGTTCAAGTCGAGCAGCGGATAAAGCGCCAGGTTCGGCGGGTAGAACACGCCCGTCTGGCTCTCGGCGACCTGCGGGTAGCCGAAGCCGATGAGGTTGTTCCACAGCGGAAGTTCGCCATCGCCCAGCCGCTGGGCATAAAACGCCTTTTGCGGCAGGAAGTAGGCATAGATGTCGCTGCCGACGAGTCCGCCGCCGGTCCACAGGGGAAACCAGAAGACGACCGAGAACAGCACCGCCGCCAGCACTCCCCCCAAAATTGGCCAGATGCGATCTGGCCAATTGCGATCTAGCCCGCTGCGACCGAGCCAGTTGCGATCGGCATCGGGCTTCGCCTCAGGGGGAGAGGCCGACGAGGACACTAATCATCCCGCATCACGTAAGGCAGCAGGCCCATGAACCGGGCGCGCAAAACGGCGCGGCGGACGGCCCGCTGAAATTTCGCGCAATTGCCTGTCCGGCGGCGGGCCAATACGTGGCCGTCGCGGGTAATCATCACCTTGAGCGTCCGCAGGTCTTTGTAATCAACGTAAACGGGGCGGGGGCACCCTTCCTTGGTGCAGAATCGGCACTTCAGAGGACGCTTCGCCTTCGCGGACTTGCGCTTGTTGGGGCCCTTTCCTTTGGGCTTCATCGGACGCTTAATAAAAGCCATAAACGACGCACCTTTTCCGTAAATGTGAATTGTGGTCTATCGCCCCGGGCCTCGCACGCGGGCCGGGGAACTCACAGAGCGACCTGTTCGGTCGAGCACAACAGGTTAACATTCGGGCTCAAAAATGTACAGTCAGGGGGCGGGCAGTTCGGAGCAGTCCCGAGGAACAACATTTTCAGCGAATGGCATACTTTCGCCCCGGGCGGTCAATCGCAATCCACCCCGTGATAACCGTCTCACGACTCGCCCTAACTT
>JAYTRB010000269.1:0-2789 GCA_043746425.1 Planctomycetia bacterium | reverse complement strand
GGCCGGCGGTCGATTTCACGATATGGCTGCTACGGCTGCCACGACATCCCCGGGTTTGAAAAATCACGGCCGATCGGAACGGCTCTGCAGGATTGGGGTCGCAAAGACCCCACAAAGCTGGCGCTGGAACATATCGAAGAGTATCTGCACCACCACGGCGAAGCGAACGGTTCCAGCACAGCCAAGCGTGCCGAGAACGCTTACCGCGACGGGCTCAACGACAATCTGACTCCGGAAGAACAGAGCCGCGAAGGGGCGGTGGCGTTCTTCTTTAACCAGTTGAACTCGCATGGCCGGGCTGGCTTCTTGTGGCAGAAGCTGCGCGATCCGCGGAGCTACGACTTCAAGAAGATTGAAACGAAGGGCTACGACGAGCGGCTGCGAATGCCCAAATTTCCGTTCAACGAAGACGACATCGAGTCGATCACCACGTTCGTGCTGGGTCTGGTGGCCGAGCCACCGGCCGAGAAATACGTATATCGACCGCAAGGGGCCGCTAAAGCGCGCGTCGAAGGCGAAAAGCTGCTGGCCAAATACAACTGCACGGGCTGTCACATGGTTGAACTCCCCATGATAACCGGCGTCCCGGAAGACACGGCGCCGTATCAACTGGCTGCTTCCGACTTTCCTGATGCGCTGGAACTGATGCTGAAACTCAAGCCGCCACACGATGCGCGGACTAAACTGAAGCTGAAAACGGGTGAATCGGCAATCAGTTTCCACGGACTTCTGTTTCAGGCGGCCGACCCGCAAGACGACCCCGCCGACCAGTCAGCCTTTTATGACATGTGGGAAACGATTCGACTGGGAGACGTCGACCAGGTGCTGCTCCCCACGCGGCTGGAAGTGAAAACCGCCAAACTTCTCGGAGCAACCACGGGTCGCGGCGGCGCATTTTCGGAATGGCTGGTCGATGCGTCGATGAAGGCCGATCGGGAAGTGAACCGCGACACGGCACGACACATGGCGCCGCCGGTGCTGTACCTCGAAGGCATCAAAGTGCAAACGCCGTGGCTGTACACATTTTTGAAAGATCCGGGCAAGATTCGATATACGACTGTGCTGCGCATGCCGCAATTCAATATGAGCAATGAAGAGGCCGAGAAACTGGCCAACTACTTTGCCGCCGTCGACGGGGCGCCTTTCCCCTATCTCGATGTGCCGCAGCGCGAGCCCGAATATCTGGCCGCGAAAGAGGCGGCGCACTCGAACTATCTACCCGACGCCTGGAAACTACTGACGCTGGGGCCGCCAGCGGGAATCTGTACTGGTTGTCACTCGGTCGGCGGCCGCGAATTCATCGCAGGCGACCCCACGAAAGTGACGCGTGGCCCCAATCTCGACATGGTCAACAGCCGCCTGCGACCAGACTGGCTGCAGCTTTGGATTTACAATCCTAAGTGGATCACCCCCTATACGAAGATGCCTCAGAACTTCACCAGGGACAAAAAGGTGCTTCCCGATCTATTCGACGGCGATGGAGAAACGCAGGCGATCGCCACCCGCGACGCGCTGTTGAATTATTTGCGAATGCTCGAAAAAGAGGGGAAGGCGACCGCCGCGACGGTTCCCGCGCCTGCCGCCGCAGAAGGAGGCAAGCAATGACGAATCGATGGCACACTGAAAATCTAAAAATGAGAATTGAAAACCGGGGAAGTCGGCTGGTCGTGTGGTGTTTTGGGCTGGGGCTGATGTGTTTGTTCCTAGGCTGTCCTCAGGATCAGGTCGTGGAGGTGAAGGTCGTGCCGGTCGGTGGCGCGACTGAGGCGCCTGTCGCTGTTGAGAAGGCTGAAACAACCGAAGCGAAGGGGTATGGCACCCTGTACGGCACGGTGACCCTCGACGGAACATTCAAGGAATTGCCGATGCTGGTCGCCAAGGGCGACCCCAGTCTCAAACAGGAAGACCGAGCGGTGTGCGCCGTGTCAGATATTCCTGATGAAAGTCTGGTGGTGAATTCGGCGAATAAGGGTCTGGCCAATGTTGTGATCTTTCTCGAAAAGCGCCCGGCGAATATTAAACCCGAACTGTCGAAGCCCCCCACCGAACCGGTGTTATTCGACCAGAAGGGGTGCCGCTTTCTACCGCATGTGCTCGTCGTTCAGGCCGGTCAGCCGTTGATGATCCTCAACGACGATGCACTGACGCACAACACGCACACGAATCCCAAACGAAACACAGGGTTCAATCAATCGATTCCTCCGCACGAGCGCACGGGAATCGCCTGCGATTACAAGAAACCCGAATCCGGACCGATCTCGGTCGTCTGCGACGTTCACCGATGGATGAAGGCCTTTCACTTTCCGATTGACCACCCCTATTGGGCGGTCACCGACAAAGATGGCAAATACAGAATCGAAGGGCTGCCAGCGGGCAAACACAGCTTTAACGTCTGGCAGGAACGCGGACCTGGCGACAGCCATTTGCTCGTGCGAAAACTCGATGTCGTCATTGACGTCGATCAGGAGACTCCGAAGGATTTGAACTTCGGGCCCGATAAATTCGCCAGGCTGCCTCGAGCTTCCCGCCGGGCGGTCGCCTATGAGCGACTGCTGAACGGTGGAGAAATCGTTGTGACACAGACGGAGGACAGGTAATGTTTCAATTCCCGGCAAAATCCGGATCGCCCGCACAAGCGCGGCGACCCGGCGGCGCCGCTCGTCTTATCGGCTCGATCGTCGCGGCATTCACGATCGCGGGCCTGTCGCTGTTCGCCTTCATCGGGCGGGGCGCCGCCGGAGCCAAAGAACCCGTGCAGGTGGCGCTTCGGCCCGACCTGTCGGCGGCCG
>JAYTRB010000268.1:0-4433 GCA_043746425.1 Planctomycetia bacterium | reverse complement strand
ATTGACCTTGGCGACCGAGAGGCCATGCAGCAGATGTTTGCCGATGATCGCCCGCAGAAGGTGGTCAATCTTGCGGCCCAGGCAGGCGTGCGTTACTCGCTGACCAATCCACATGCATATATCGACAGCAATATATGCGGGTTCACGAACATTCTTGAAGGTTGTCGGCATAATGCCGTTGAGCATCTGGTTTATGCCTCATCGAGTTCGGTCTATGGAGCGAACACGCAAATGCCGTTCTCAGTTCACCAGAACGTCGATCATCCCTTGAGCCTGTATGCCGCGACGAAAAAAGCCAACGAACTGATGGCCCACACATATGCCCATCTCTATGGATTGCCCTGCACCGGACTGCGTTTTTTTACCGTGTATGGTCCGTGGGGCCGGCCCGACATGGCCCTTTTCCTTTTTACCAAGGCCATTCTCGAAGGCCGCCCGATCGATGTTTTCAACCATGGGCAAATGCGCCGTGATTTCACCTTCGTCGACGACATCGTAGAGGGAATCATACGCACGCTCGATCATACGGCTGCGCCTGATAATGACTGGTCGGGAGACCGCCCCGACCCGGCCACGAGCCGCGCGCCGTATCGGCTGTACAATATCGGAAACAATCAGCCTGTTGAGTTGATGTATCTGATTAAAACCCTGGAATCGGCATTGGGTAAGACCGCCGCCAAAAACATGCTCCCTATGCAACCTGGCGATGTCCCTGCCACGTATGCCGACGTGGACGCCCTGACTCATGACGTTGGCTTCAAACCGGCCACGCCAATTGAAGTCGGTGTCGCCCGCTTCGTCGAGTGGTATCGAGCGTTTTATAAGTTGTAAGAGCGGGTGTGCAAACAAACGTCTGAAGGCGGCAAATTAATTTCTGACGTAGCGGCAGCGAAATGGAACTGGACGTCGCGAGAAGGGCGTCTGAAAGAGAGGCGCTTTCGCGCCCGGGGTCACATCCCTTCGCCGTGTTGAACCTGCCAGTGCGACACTCTGCCCTGCCGTGTCAAATTGCCAGCGCCTGCAGCGCTTCTTGCCGCGTGTCGTAAATTGCCCAAAGCGTATCCAGAGACGTCACCGCGAGCAGTTCGCGGGCCAGGGGACTGGGGCCGCACAACACGAGTTCGCCACCTCGCGTCTTCGCGTATTTGTGACAGCGCAGCAGGAGCGACAGAAAAACCGATCCGAAGAACTTCACTTCACTGAGATCGAAAACAACCATCGGCGTCGCCGTTTTCCTGAGGGGTGCCATCACGATGTCGGCTGCTTGCTCTATCAGGTTCCATTGCAGTCGCTCGACCTCTTGCGCCGGAATGATGACGACAACTTCGTTGTGCCACTCAATCTGAAAATTGTCGTCCGACTTCTTCATGGGAATTGAACCTCAAGAATGTTTCTCGCCGGGATTCCGGTCACTCTCTGGCATCCGCGGTGTTTTTCTGCGCGGTTTGGAAAATGTGCTCGTCACGATCGAAGCTTTCGTTGACGATCTTGCCACCATGTCGCCCAGATTTCAACTGCCTCGAGAACATTCCGTGTGCGGATCAGCGCCTGGGGCTGTTCGGATTGCGGCACAAGTTTTTGAAGACTGGCCAGCGCCGCCTGGCGGACATGATGATTGGGCTCTGTCCATGCCAGGCGGATCAAAGGCTCGACGAATCGCGTCTGGCCGGTGTCGCCCATCGTCTGCACCACTCCCAGACGTGACGTTGAATTCGCATCGAGCGCCAGGCGTGCCAGTTCCTCCATCGCCGTGGGGTCTCCCAGGCGGCTCATACTCACGACCACGGCAAATTTCAAAGGTCCTTGTGATTCGGTCAGCAGCGGTCGCAGTCCGCGTTGCCCCATCAGATCTCTCGCGGGCAGCACCCCGTCAAGCAGAATGGGGTTGCGGCACTTGCCGGCGGCAGTAACGGCGGCCAGTTGCACCGCCTTGTTGGAATCGTAAAAGACGGGCAGCAGCCATACCGCATGTTCGCTGTGACCATGCTGCCCCACATATTCACATCCCAGGCTGCGCACGTCAGGCCAATGATGATTGATTGCCAGCAGTGCCAGCCGCGCCGCCTCTTCGGATCCATCCTGAAAGACGCCTGTCATTGCCAGTCTCCAGACCAGGCCGTCCTGCTCAGACTTCATCAGGTCGTGCATCCGTCGGCATACCGCCGGGCTGAGTGACGACTCGCGGCCCAGTCGTCCGAGTTGCGAAGCTCCGGCGCGGCGTACGACCGCGTCGGCGCTCTCCAGTTGCACCAATGCTCCATACGCGGGACTCAAGCGAGGCAAAACCTGATGCAGCAGCACATCGGTTTCTACGGGTGTGGCGCCATCGAGAAGTTGTTCAACGAGCGGCAGGTCGGCCGGAGTCAGCTGGCCTCCCCAGTCAGAAATTCGCATCGCGGCGTCGGTCGCCCCCGGCGCGCCGACCGACTGTAGTTTTTCGCGGAAATCCGCCAGCCGCGCCAGATCGAGCACGGGGCTCCCTTTTTGCGTCAATTCATTAATACGTTCGACGGCCGCATCGGGAATGTTCCAGTCGCGGGTCCATTGCTGCACGCGCAAGGCGCGCTCCTGCGGGCCGGCCAAGAGGGGGAAGGCCAGTCCGCCGCCACGTCGGTCTTCCAACTGCCGCAGTGCCAATTGCCGCGCCTTGAATAGGCTTCCGGCCAGTGCTTCGAGCAGCAGCGGGGTGGCGAGATTTTCGGGCCAGTCGCGAATCGCCTGCACGCAGGCCAATTGAACGTCAAGATTCGTGTCGGTCAACAGATCGCGCAACACGCGTGCCGCCGCCGTTCCGGGGCGGCGGCGCACCGACCGGGCCGCTTCAGACCGGACTTTCGCAGATTTATCGGTCGTAAATCGCGCCAGCGCCGCGGGGCCCTGGCATGCCAGTCCGCGAACGGCCAGCTCGCGCGGTCGTTCTTCGAGGCGTTTGGCCTGCGCCCCCAATTCGCTCCAGGCGGCGTCGGTGCCGAGGAGGCCGAAGAGAAGCACCGCGGCTTCGCGAACATGCAGGTCAACGTCGTTGAGCTGCCCCTTTAAGACAAGCATGGCTGCCGGATGTCGGATTACCGCCGCCAATTCTCCCAGTCGCTTGCGAAGTTTAGGATCGCCATCATTTCGAAAACGCCAGAAGGCTTTTGGCCAGGGGGCGTCCTCCTCGACCCCGGCCGCGAGAACCTCGGCGTCATCCCCCCCGACGGACGGGGCGACAGTCGAGTCAGCCGGTGCCGCATCGCCGCGAATTCGCCGTTGCGCAGCATGAATGATGCACGCATCGGCAGCCGCTTGACGGGCTTCGATGGCGGCAGGCGATTTTCGCGAGTCGTTTTCGAGGGCCGGTACGAGCCCAGGTATTCGGTCGGGACGAACCCGCCGCGCAATCCCACGCATCAATTCTTCGGCGACCCGCGCGGGCAACATCTTTTCCTGGAGCGCTCGTCCTGCCGGCGCGAGCGCCGTTTCGGCGTCATCGTGCGAGGTCTCCAGTACGAGACACCAGGCTTCTGCCGCTGCCAATCGCATGTTTGGCGAGATATCAACGAGAGCCGGCTTAGGGTCGTGGTCGGCCTTTGCCGTTCCCTGAGATTTATCCGGGTCGGTCGATTTGGCGCCGCTCCGTTTCAGTTCCTCCGAAAGTTGGTGTTCAGGTGCGTACTGGGGGGGATTCAGTACGAGCCGCGACAGCACATGAATCGCGGCGCGGGCTGCCCGTGCATCGTAATGGGCCCAGATAATGGCAGCGTTCCATCCCCTCAGCCCGTCGAGCTTCGCCACTCCCGAAAAGAAGTCGTTGAGGGCCTGATCCACAGGCGCAGCACGCTGCGGATCTTCGGCCTCACGCCTGACTTCGGCAGAGATCAAACCTTCAAACGCAGCGGCCTTGAGGGCCTGTTTCAATTGCGAATGCGACCACCGCTTCAATGAAATATCGGCGTCAGAAATCGGCACTTCGGACAGCTCATTCAGTGGCGACCACGAAGAATTCGGCTTCCACAGATCGACGGCGAGGGGCTTGGCGGCGATCGTCATGCGTTCGTCTGCCGCCGGTGTATTCCAGCCGGCGAACCCATCGACAAACAATCGACAACCGGTGCAGGCCCCCAGACAGAGGCCCACTGCCAGTAATGTCAAAATGCGCGGCCGCACCAGGAGATTCATCCGGAGAAGGGACATTCGAACGGCGAGAGAGACGCCGGAAGAGAATCCGGCAATGGCCGTGGGACGATAACAGTTTGCAGGTTTTGGGAATAGATCATTTCTCGCACCCCTTTGTGGATTTTCTTCCAAAGGCCTGTATAATCGGGACTTATTCGATCGTTTTTCCGTCACTTCCCTTCTACAGGAACCTGATTATGTCCGAGAATCGTCCCGATGTGCGACCCGCCGGCACTCCCCCTAAGCCACGCAATCCAGTCGAAAAGATTCTCGTGCGG
>JAYTRB010000267.1:0-15501 GCA_043746425.1 Planctomycetia bacterium | reverse complement strand
CGTCAACGACCCCGACGCGCGGGGAACGAACTACGACGATCTGGTGGCCGCCTACAGCGACCAGGTGCGGGGGCTGCTCGACGGGGGGGCCGACATTCTACTGGTCGAGACGATTTTCGATACGCTCAACGCCAAAGCGGCGTTTTTCGCGATTGGCCGTCTGTTCGACGAGGGCGCGCGGCGTGTACCGATCATGGCCTCGGTGACATTCATTCAGCCCGGCAGTAACCGCGGGGTGACCGGCCAGACCGTCGAGGGGTTCTGGAATTCGATCTCGCACGTCCCGCTTTTGAGCGTCGGGATGAACTGCGCTTTGGGACCCAAGGAGATGCGTCCGCTAATTGAGGAACTGGCCGCCATCGCGCCCGTCTACATTAGCGCCCATCCGAACGCCGGCTTGCCCGATCCGCTGCTGCCGACTGGTTTTCCCGAAACACCCGAATCGCTCGCTCCGCAGCTTCGCGAGTGGGTCGCCAATGGCTGGCTGAATATCGTGGGCGGCTGTTGTGGCACCACACCCGATCATATTCGCGCGATCGCGCAGAGCGTCCGCGAGTTCGCTCCCCGCGTTCGTCCGCAAATTCCCGAATTGACGCGTCTGGCGGGACTCGAACCACTCACGATTCGCCCCGAGAGCAATTTTACAATGATCGGTGAGCGGACGAACGTCACCGGTTCGAAGAAGTTTGCGCGGCTGGTGCTCTCGGAAGACTACGAAGGGGCAGTCGCGGTCGCCCGCGACCAGGTCGCCGGCGGGGCCAATATTCTCGACGTCAATATGGACGAAGCCCTGCTTGACGGCGAAAAGGCGATGGGCCGATTCATTCGGCTCGTTTCCGCCGACGACGCCATTGCCCGAATCCCCTTCATGATCGACAGCTCGAAATGGTCGGTCATTGAATCGGGGCTGAAATGCGTTCAGGGGAAGCCCGTCGTCAATTCGATCAGCCTGAAGGAAGGGGAAGAGAAATTTCTTGAACAGGCGCGGCTTATCCACCGGTACGGAGCCGCCGTCGTCGTCATGGCCTTCGACGAACATGGCCAGGCCACATCGGTTGCGCATCGCGTCGAGATTGCCGGCCGCATTTTCAAACTTCTCACCGAGCAGGTGGGCTTTCCTCCCACCGACATTTTCTACGATCCGAATATTCTTACGGTGGCGACAGGAATTGAAGAGCATAATCCGTATGCGGTCAACTTCTTCGAGGCCACCCGCCTCATCAAGCAGCGGTATCCGCAAATCAAAATCTCGGGGGGGGTGAGCAACGTCTCGTTCTCGTTTCGCGGCAACGACACCGTGCGCGAGGCAATGAATTCGGCGTTTCTGTACCATGCCATTCAGGCCGGCATGGATATGGGAATCGTCAATCCGACACAACTGGCCGTTTATGAAGAGATCGACAAAGAACTGCTGGTCCACGTCGAAGATGTACTGCTCAATCGCCGCCCAGACGCCACAGAGCGGCTTGTCGATTTCGCCGAAACGGTAAAGCAAAGAGGAAAAGTTGCCGTCGTTCAGGAGGAATGGCGTGCCGGGCCCGTTGAAGCCCGATTGTCGCATGCCCTCGTGAAGGGAATCGTCGACTTCATCGACCAGGATACAGAAGAGGCCCGGCAGAAGTATCCTGCGCCGCTGGAAGTGATTCAGGGGCCGCTCATGGCGGGAATGAACGTCGTGGGCGAGTTGTTCGGCGCGGGAAAAATGTTTCTGCCGCAGGTGGTCAAAAGTGCCCGCGTCATGAAGAAGGCGGTGGCGTATCTTCTTCCCTTCATGGAAGCCGAGAAGGCCAAAGCCGGCATCGAACAGAAGCCGCGGGCGCGAATCGTTGTGGCTACAGTCAAGGGAGACGTGCATGACATCGGCAAGAACATTGTGGGGGTGGTGCTGGGCTGCAACAACTACGAAGTGATCGATCTGGGAGTGATGGTTCAGTGCGAGACGATTTTGAAAGTCGCCCGAGAGAAACAGGCCGACCTCATCGGCCTGAGCGGCCTCATTACCCCTTCGCTCGACGAAATGGCGCACGTCGCCAAAGAGATGGAGCGCGAGGGATTTACTGTACCGCTGCTGATCGGGGGAGCCACGACCAGCTCGAAACACACGGCTGTCCGCATTGCACCGGCCTATCGCCAATCGACCGTCCACGTGCTCGATGCATCGCAAGCCGTCGGCGTCGTGGGCAATCTGATTGATCCCAACCTGAAACCTGCCTTCGACGCCAAGAACCGCGCCTCGCAGGAACGCGACCGACAGACATATGCGAATCGCCAGCAAAAAAACCTCGTCTCATACGCCAAGGCCTGCGAAAATAAGTTCACTTGCGATTGGAAGACTGTTCGCATTGACGTCCCTGCCTTTCTGGGGAAGAAGGTGCTGACCGATTTTCCACTCGAACAGATCGTTTCCTATATCGACTGGTCGCCTTTCTTTCAGACCTGGGAACTGCGTGGAAAATACCCGGCGATTTTCGATGACCCGACGATTGGCGCAGAAGCCCGCCAGCTATTCGCCGACGCGCAGGCATTACTTGAAAAAGTCGTCGCAAACAGGTGGCTGAGGGCGAATGGGGTGTATGGGTTCTGGCCTGCCAATTCAATCGGCGACGACATCATCATTTATACTGACGAAACGCGAACCGCAGAGGTTACTCGATTTCATACCCTTCGCCAGCAGTGGGAGCGCAAGGGAACAAGCGACTTTTTTGCTCTAGCCGACTTTGTTGCCCCGATCGCGCTCGACGGCGCTCAGCGAAGCCGGGCCGACTATCTGGGGGCATTTGCCGTCACCACCGGCCTGGGAATCGAACCCGTTGTTGCGCGATTCGAAAAAGACCACGATGATTACAATTCAATCATGCTGAAGGCGCTGGCCGACCGGCTTGCCGAAGCCTTTGCCGAATTTTTGCACAAGCAAGCCCGTGACGACTGGGGCTACGGCAAGTTCGAACAGTTATCGACCGGCGAATTGATCGACGAAAAGTACCGGGGTATTCGTCCGGCTCCGGGCTATCCTGCCTGCCCCGACCACACCGAAAAGCAGATCCTGTTTGATTTGCTCGACGCCGAGAAGAACACCGGCATTCGCTTGACCGAGTCGTACGCCATGTACCCTGCGGCGGCCGTCAGCGGACTGTACTTCGCGCACCCGCAAGCGCGCTATTTCACCGTTGACCGCATCAATAAAGACCAGGTCGAAGCCTATGCCGCCCGAAAGGGAATGGCTGTTCGCGAAATTGAACGCTGGCTGTCGCCGAATCTTGGGTATGAGCCGTAGCGCGATCGTTCGGGCTTCTATCTGCGCCCAAGTCGCGCGGTACATCGAATCGCATATTTGTCTGCCACGCCGGCCGATTGGCCGATACGAAAGCAGCCCGGCTGCTTGCAAGCAGTCGGGCTGCTGAGATGGCATGGCCGAATGGCTACGACGCCTTCCGCAACGGCAGAATGACCGGCTGATTCTGAGTGACGATTGCCGACAAGAGTTGCTCGAACACCTGCATGTCGAGCGCGCTGGCGGTTTCGCTTTCGGGGTGCCACTGCACACCCAGGCAGAACCAGTCGGGATCCTCTGATTCAAAGGCCTCGATGACTCCGTCGGGCGCCGTCGCCGAGACTCTGAAGCCCCGCGCCACCTGGTTGACCGACTGGTGATGGCAACTGTTGACGCGAATTTCACCGGGACCATAGATCGTGTCGACGCGCGTTCCGGGGACGATCTCGATCACGTGTCGCAACGAATTCTCGACCGGATCGTGGTGGTGCAGTGCGCGCGGGCAATCTTCGGCGATGTGCTGGTAAACAGATCCGCCGCAAATCACGTTGAGGAGCTGCATTCCGCCGCCGATGGCCAGAATGGGCATCCGCATTTCGACCGCCATTTTGCAAAGTCGCCGGTCGAAGTCTTCGCGGCGGCAGGGCATCGGGCGGGTCGCGGGATGCTTCTCTAATCCCAGGCGCACGGGCTCGAGGTCCTGCGTGCAGCCAGCCAGAATCAGGCCGTCGAGCATACTCAGAATCTGCCTGAGCTCGCTATCTTCATTCAAGGGCGGAATGAGAATGGGAATTGCGTTGGTGACGTCCGATTCCTTGGGGCCGGTCTTGATTCTTGCCGCTGAGATCGAGTCGTAGTAACCGGTATTGAACCAGCTCAGGGCCGTCGCCTCTTTCTTTGCCGGACGAAAGTCACCATTGACACCGATCAGAGGTTTAGTCGCCATCGCAATCCATCGCTTTCTGGCACATCCTGTGCCCGGGGAGAAGAGAAACCGGAGGAAGAGAAGCCGGCATGTCCGCCATGGTAACGGCGGGGGTCGAAAGGATGCGAAAACGGACCGCAGACAGGCGGGAATGCACGACCAGCGTGGTCGGCTGAGAAAAGGAGCGGGGTCGCCGCGTCAGAGAAGATGTGCTCCGAGCATTAAGCTGCGGGCCGTTCGTCGTTGCAGACTGAGGCTGGAGCATAAATTTGTTCTTCCGTGAACGCTGCGAACCGATCCGTCAGTCCGTTCCGCAAGGCGGGAAATTTTCGCCGCGCCAAGCAGAAATGCCTCTTCAAAAATTTGCGATCGCGTCAGGAATCTGTCGCGTATCGCGCTGTAACGAGGCGGATCATAGCCAGCGCTCACACCGGATGTCAAACAAAAACCCGATTTTGTATTTTTTCGGTATTGCGGTGCAGAGCAGATACAGCCTGTTGTGGTTCTGTTCGATTTTTCATCAACGCCCGCTCCCACAAGCCGTGTTTCGCGAAGGTCGCGACTCAGGCGACGATGGAGTTCGGCCTTCCCTGATCTGGCGCGCTCATTAACGAATCGTCTGCCGGATAAATCCGCGAAAGCCGACAGACTGAAGATTGAAACGCCCCCTGGCGTTTGCCATACTTGAAATCGCATTTCGATCGGCATTTTTGCCGTTCAATCGCCCGTTCGTCTGAATCAGGTGGCCATGCAGAAAATCACGGCAGAACTGCGACTTCATACAGAAACTCGCTCCCAGTCTGCCGGCCGCAATCTTGGTGATCCATGGCATTCATCACACCCAATGCGAGGCATTGATGCCCATTAACTGTGCGTGTCCTAAATGCGGCAAGAAGCTCAAGGCGGCCGATTCGGCGGCGGGAAAGAAGGCGAAGTGTCCCGACTGCGGGTGCGCCGTTCCGATTCCTGCCCTGAAGTCGAAGAAACCTGCGTCTGACGACGATGAATTTGATTTACAGAATCTCGATGTTGACGCAGGAGTCGAGGGGCCGATCGAGGACGATCGGGTTCCCTGCCCGATGTGCGGCGAAATGATCAAGGCGGAAGCCTCTAAATGCCGGTACTGCGGCGAGGAATTGAACCAACGACGCAAGAAAAAGAAATCGAAACGGAGCGCATCGACAGACGACGAGATGCTTACGAGTGATTATGTGTTTTGCTTTCTGTGTTCTGGAATCGCCTGCATCGCCAGTATCCTCTTTCTCATTCAAGGAAAGCCCAAAGCCGGGAAGATGCTGGCCATTTCGTTCGGTATGTTCATATTTTGGAATATAGTGAGCTTCCTCGTTCAGGTTATGCTGCTGCCGCCGAAATGAATGATTTCTTGAAGATCGATGGCACCCGGGACGTAATCGATGTGGTTCAACATCGGGCACAGGCCCTTCTTTCGTCCTTCTGCATGGAGGGAGTTGGCTCGACTCTACAACCAGTTTCGTGCCGCCGAATCTACCGCCCTCTGGCCAGATGGCGCGCACCTCACCTCTGGTCTTCGTCTTCGCCCTGCGCCTGCTCGAAGGCCTCGAGTTGTTCTTCACTGAATCCAAAGTGGTGGGCGAATTCGTGGATCACTGTGGCCCGGATATTCCTCAAGAGAGCAGACCGTGTGCGGCTGACCTGTTCCATCGGACGGCGGAAGATCTTGACGACATTGGGGTGACGGTCGCCCCACGATTGCGACGTCACCGGGACGCCGATGAACAGCCCGAGCAAGAGACTGCCGGCGTTGGCCCCGCCCCGATCGGCGATGGCCGCATTGTCGTGATCGGATGGTTCTTCCTGAACATCGACCACCACGTTTTCGAGGTAATCGTGAAATGGTTCGGGCAGCGAAGCGACTGCTTCTTCGACAGCGTCGCAAAACTGCCGCCACGTCAGTCGCCGTCTGGGTTTCATCGCAACTTCTTTGCTTTCGCGAGTGAATGATCTGGGCGATGGGTTACTCTCGCCCACAGTTAAACGTTATAATCTCGCCCGAGCAGGGGGGCAAATGGTGTCGGGCAAACTTCAGACGGGGTAATCATGGAAGCACGGTATGTCGTCCGCTATGGCTCGACGCGAATTATCGGCGAATTCAGCAGCAAAGGACGAGACAACTATCCGCGCAACTGTCAGGTTCTCGTACGCAGCGACCGCGGGGTTGAAGTGGGCGAAGTGCTGTGCCCGGCCAGCGATCGCACCCGCGAATACCTCGGCGCGACCGAAGCAAAAGGGCACGTTCTACGCGAGACCTCTGAGGCAGATCGGCAGAAAATCGACGAACTGAGGTTGCAGGAACGGGAAGAATTCCGCGGCTGCCAGGATTTGATCGCCGGTCACAAGCTGCAAATGCAGCTAGTCGACGTTGAACATCTGTTTGGCGGTGAGCGGCTGTTGTTCTATTATCTCTCGGAAAGTCGCGTTGATTTTCGCGAGTTGGTGAAGGCTCTGGCGAGCCGATTCCGCGTGCGAATCGAGATGCGTCAGATCGGCGTTCGCGACGAGGCGAAGCTGCTGGCCGATTACGGCGACTGCGGCAAACCGGTGTGCTGCAATACGCATCTGCGCGAAATGCCGCCAGTGTCGATGAAGATGGCCAAGCTGCAAAAGGCGACTCTTGACCCGACGAAAATCTCGGGCCGATGCGGACGGCTGAAATGCTGCCTGCGCTATGAATACGATACCTACGAGGAATACCGCCGCGATCTGCCGAACGTGGGGGCGATTGTCGTCACCCGGCAGGGACAAGGGAAAGTCGTGGGGCAAGAGATTCTCGCACGGAAACTGCTGGTGCAATACGAAGATAACCGACAGCTTCTCGCCGAACTGGCGGATGTCCTGACGGTTGTCAGCAAGGGAAAGAAACCGGCGGCCGGCGACGACTGAACGCCAGATCAGATTCTTGAACAATTACTCCGCCTGCTGCGCGGCGTCGGGGTGCTTTACCGGGGGCCAACCTGCGCGGGCGGCGACCAATTGCCGCAATGGCATCTTGCGTTAAGTCGCTGGTTCGGGTATCCATAAGTTAAGGAAGATGCCGACAGGATCAAGTCGAAAGCGGAACAGCGAGCCGATACATCCATGAGCACCACCCAGAAAACCCCGCCCCCCGAACTGCGTTATCATCCGAACGCGTATCGTTTTCTATTTGCCGCCCTGCGACGGGCGCAGCAGAACATGGGCCGTTCGCAGGCGCACGGCCCCGACGATGATCGAGCACACATCAGCGGCCGTGAATTGCTTGAGGGCATCCGCGAGTTTGCACTGGAACAATTCGGTCTGATGGCGCGAACGGTATTTCATTGCTGGTCGATCCAGACGACCGACGATTTCGGACGGATGGTCTTCGATCTGATCGAGCGGGGCGAGCTGCGCAAGACCGATAGCGATCAGATCACCGACTTCGACGAGGTCTTCGATTTTGAAGAAGCGCTTGTCAATCAGTACCAGATCGATGTCAGCCACGCCTTTTAATAGCCGCCCTTCGCGGGTCGCCAGCACTGACGCTCTCGACGCCGATGCAACGGCAACGCGCAGTGGCAAGCGGCTGTTAGTCGTCGTGTTTGGGCTCGTGGTGGCCTGGTCGGCTGCACTTTTCCTGATGGACGTGCACACGGCCAATCCCCAAATCGTCAGCCGCGATCAGATCCTGGCGGCAGATGTCGTCGTAATCGCCCGGCGAATTCGTCCAGAAGACGGCCACCTCAAAATTTCACGGGTTTTTTTGGGTGACGCCAAGGAAGGAGATGAGTTACGGGTCCGCAATCTGGAAAAAACCGTGCCGCTGATGGCCGACCGGGATTACGTCATTCCCCTGTCGAGAATACGCAACGAGTACCGCGTGACGACGCTTCTGGGGCAGCAGGAGGCGGCGATCGCGTACTCGGCAACTCCGGCAACGATCGACACGGTCAAGTCGATCTTGCGGAATGATCATTGAGAAGTCGCTCGGGGGGGTGCCTTTGCCACTGGCGACGACATTCCCGCGACAAGTGCGACGTGCAGATACTCGGCCCCATGAGGCAGACGCGAGCCCAAGCACCGGTTATCAATATTGGCCGTGATCTCTGGCATTTCCGCCTTTGACACTGCTAGCCCGCTGTGTAAGATAAAGGCTCGCGGAAACGTCGTTTCGGCGATTCTTCTGAAATATTATGGGCCATCTTCCAGTCCCCGCGTAAAATTTCCTGGCATTTTCGTGTAAATCTTATTTTTCGGGATCAGTCAGCCGCAGGCAGGGAAGAATACCCGGACGCTCCACTGTGGGTTTCCCGTGTGACCTTGCACTGTGGCCGAGAAGCGCCGACAGAGTCGGGTTTGTGTGTCTGGGTCGGCGCTCGTTGATTAAGGATTGGCAGCCACTGCATGTCATCATCGAAGGTTGACGAGCTGTGCCGAATGCTGGTGCGCCTGCACCTTGTTCCGCAACATCAAATTGACATCTGTCTGGGGCAGTTAGGTCGCAAGAACTGCCAAACGGACGAGTTTCTGAAATGGATGGAGAACAAAGGCTTTCTCACGTCTTACCAGGCAGGGCGGATCGAAAAGGGCGAAATCGACGGGCTGGTACTCGGACAATATAAACTGATGTATCGCAATGCATCGGGGAGTTTTGCTCGCGTCTATCGGGCCTGCGATCTGCAATCGGGGAAAATGGTGGGCCTCAAGGTGCTGCGGCAGCGCTGGTCTGAGGACCCCAAGGCAGTCGCCGAATTCCACCGCGAGGCCGAACTGGGCCAGGCGCTCAAGCACGAGAACATTGTTCCGATCTACGAGGTCGGCGAATCGAACGGGCAGCATTTCTTTTCGATGGAGTTTGTGGAAGGGGGGAATCTCCGCGACTTTATTAACATCCGCAAGAAACTTTCTCCGCAGGAAGCGACCAAGTGCATACTCGATATGACCTCCGGGCTCGACTATGCGTTCACACGCGGTTCAACGCACCGTGACCTGAAAATGACAAACGTCCTGATGAGCAGCCAGGGGGTGGCCAAGCTCGTCGATTTCGGACTGGCGGGGGTCGCCGAGGATGAACGGTATGACGGCGAGAGCGCACAGCGCGCGCTGGAGTACGCCACGCTTGAGAAGAACACGGGCGCCCCGCGAAACGACCCCCGCAGCGATATTTATTTTCTGGGGGCGATGTTTTACGAGTTAGTGACGGGCGTTCCGCCGCTACCCCGCTCGAAGGATCGCTTCGAGCGCAGCCAATACAGCCGCTATTTGCAGGTTCGCGCCGTGCGTGCCCTCGAACCTGCGCTGCCGCGATCGGTCGCCACCATTATCGATCGGATGATGCAGCTCAACCCGACCCAGCGCTACCAGACTCCGGGAGAGGCCCTGCGCGATCTTCGAGCGGCCAATACCGAGCTAGGCGCGGCGGGGGGGGCGCCTGCCGGACAAACGCCTCTCGATTCGACGCGGGCCTCGAACACAGGTAATGCGATGCATACCATCATGTGCATCGAAGATCGTCACAAGCAGCAGGATGTTCTGCGTGAGTATTTTTCAAAACACGGATTCCGTGTCCTCGTCTTGTCTGACCTGCAGCGTGGACTGACGCGACTGAAGAGCAGTCCTCCTGATTGCATGGTCATTATGGGTGACGCCTTGGGCGAGCAGGCGGTCAAAGGGTACAGCGAAGCTCAGGAAGCTCGTGGAAACTCTCCGGTCGGCGTGGTGCTGGTTCTGGCCGAGCAGCAATCCGCCTGGAAAGCACGCCTGGCGGAAAATTCTTCTTCCCGTGTTCTTGTGCAACCGGTGACGTTGCGCGAACTGCGGAAAGTCGTCAAGCATACGCTCGGGAGCACGACGAATGGAGAGGCGGCCGAAGAGGCGGAAAACACTCAGGCGTAATGCTCTTGCGCGATTGATTATTTCCATCAACTCGATTAAAGCGGTGCGGCGCACAGGTGGCGCGTAAACAGCACATTACGTGGCAGGCGCTTCGGGGCCGATGGTTCGCGTCCCTCTTCCCTGACGCGCCTTCAAATCGAACAGGCCGAAGATTTCAGCCGCGTTAAGACTGAGCGATACATTGGTCGACTCTCCTTCGCCGAGGACCGCAGCAAACAGCCGCCGTTTTTCATCGAGAACGCGATTGATTCGCTCTTCGATGGTGTCTTTCGAGATGAACTTCGTGACAATAACCTGGCTCTTCTGGCCGATGCGGTGCGCGCGGTTGATCGCCTGGTCCTCGATGGCGGGGTTCCACCAGCGATCGAATAAAAACACATAACCGGCGAACTGCAAGTTGAGCCCCACCGCCCCTGTGCCATAGCTCATCATCAGCAGGTTGGCGCCGGGGTCGTCCTTGAACTGCTTGAGAATCGGCTCGCGTTTTTGGGTTGGCACTTTACCGTGGTAGATGAGAGGCTTGAAACGGGCCAGTTTCTGTTCGAGCCAGTCGATGCACTTTGTCCACTGGCTGAAGAGAATGGCCTTTCCGCCGCACGCAGCGATTTCCTCCATATCGGCCTCGAGCCGCTCGAGCTTGGCACTCTCTCCGGTGAGAGGATCAAAGTTCGTAATCTGCTTGAGGCGCAGGACGAGCTCGAAGACATGCTGAATCGAAATTGATTCCCCCATCTGATCGAGTTGCACGACCCCGTCCTTCTCCGCCGTGTCGTAAGCCAGTCGCTGGGCGGGGGCCAGCTCGAGATATTCATCGCGGTCGAGGCGCGGGGGGAGATCCTTCATCACGAGATCTTTAGTGCGGCGGAGGATGAACTGCTTCGCAAGCACCGTGAGCTGACGGATATCGGGGGTGGCCCTGGGAGGGACGACCTCCATATATTCATACAACGACGCCAGCTCTTCGGGGCGGTTTTCAATGGGGGTGCCGGTAAGGGCCCAGCTTCGCTGGCGAGGAATGTCGCGCGCCGAGGTTGCTGTACGCGAGTCGCGATTTTTGATCCGTTGCGCTTCGTCGAGAATGACGAGGTCGAACGACGGAGGTGTACCGCCAAAGGCTTCGATGTCGCGCACGAGCAATTCGTAATTGGCCAGCAGGATGACGACCCCGGGCATCGTCCACAAAATCTGCCGGCGCGATGCGTCGCCTTCCAAGGTCACGACGGGGAGTTCTTCGGCCCACATTTTGAACTCGCGCTGCCAGTTGGGAATGAGCGGCTTGGGGCACACGAGCAGGATTCGCCGCACCTGCCCGGCCCGCAAGAGCAGGCGAATTGCCGTGATCGTCTGCATTGTCTTGCCGAGTCCCATTTCGTCGGCCAGGAGCGCCGCTTTCTGCGAAAACAACCAGGCGATTCCCTCGTACTGGTAGGGAAACGGCTCAAAGGGCATAATCAGTTCCTGTCCCTTGAGCCAGGTTTCGAGTGGCGGCTGCAAAAGATAGAAGAGCCGGTCCTCAATGGAGATCGCTTCGGCCGGCGGCTTGACGCGAGTGGCTTTGGGTTTGTCGGACTGTCCTTCGCCAAGGGCCGGCGCGGGTTGCTGGGGCGTCCCAACGGGAACCAGTTCGCCCGCGCGCGGTTCAGCCGGGCTGGGCTTGGGTGGCAGGAAGTCCAAACCGGCCGGAAAGGTAATATGAATCGTTTTGACTAAAGACCAATGCGGACGCCACGCGACACAAGCGACTTCGGGCACGATCACCGGAAGATCCAGACAACGCACTTTCGGCAAACGATTCAGTGCCCCGTTCATTCCCGAAGCGAAAATCTCGACGTCCCGGCCGCCAAGGGCTTCGCGAACCGGCAGCGTCAAGGCCTCTGATTCCATTCCGGGCGCAGTCGCGATTTCTAAGGCCGGGCTCGCGGTCTGCCATGTCATCGCAGCGCCCCGCTTCGCAGCGTTTCCTGCAATGCCTCACGCACCCGCTCAAATGGCTCCTGCAGGTCTGCATCGGCCGGAATGTGCTGTGCGCTTCGAGAGATGGTCAGATGGTCTTCCCCGTGCGATGGATGAAATCGAACGATCTGTCGCCCGAGCCTGAGCGATAGCGGTGCATCGGCATCGCGGGCGATGTCACCTTGAGTTGGCAATTCGATCAAGGCCACAGGTTGATCGACGTGGTTTCGCAATTCGAGAATCTGCATGCGGTCTGTCAGAATCAAATGCGGTTTGACGCCCGCCTTGTCGACGAGCGTTCCACCGATCAATTCACCGAGAATAAACGGAGCCAGCGTCGGTCCATAGAGAATCGTTTGCGTCGCATTGGGACGAACCGGCACCGTGCATTGGAATTCCAGTGGTCGGCCGCAGTGGTTCGTCACCAGAAGGCCTCCCACGAACCCTTTTTCAGGAATCTCAATAGCCGTCAAAAAACCGAGACGGAGTTGCTCTTGCTTGCCGTTGGCTGTCATACTCCACAGTCATCGACCTCGATGCCGCAGCGACTTGAACACTCGAAAACTCGATAAATTGCCGCTGAGAAATCCGATAAATCCGTATTTGCTGCCTGATTGCCCATGAGCCAGCCCGACGCCATAACCGACATTCAGTCCCGGATCGACCTTGAACGTCATCAATTCAACAAACTTGAAAAGCTGCTGACCGAATTGCTGCCGCGCAACCGCTTCTGGCAGGCAAAATTCGCCGCCGCCGGGCTCTCTGCCCGCGACATTCACGGCCTGCAAGACCTGCATAGACTCCCGTTCACAACCAAGGGAGATCTCTTGGCCGACCAGTCGGCCCACCCTCCCTACGGGACAAACCTGACGTATGACGCGGCGCTCTACTCGCGATTGCATCAGACGTCTGGAACAACCGGCAATCCCCTGCGATGGCTCGATACTCCCGCAAGCTGGAAGTGGATTTTGCGAAGTTGGGTGCAACTTTTCGGATTGATGGGCTTGCGCCGAGACGATCGGCTTTTCTTTCCCTTCTCGTTTGGGCCATTCCTGGGGTTCTGGGCAGGATTCGAGGGTGCAAGCGGATTGGGCAATTTATGCATCGCTGCTGGCGGCATGAGCAGCCCTGCGAGACTAAAACTGCTCTTGGACAACCAGGCCACGATCATTTGTTGCACGCCGACCTATGCCTTGCGGCTGGCAGAGGTCGCAGTGGAAGAAAGGTTGGATTTGGCCGCGAGCGCCGTTCGTGCCATTCTGGTGGCCGGCGAACCGGGCGGAAACATTCCCGCGACACGTCGGCGCATCGAAACGGCATGGGGGGCTAAAGTCGTCGATCACTGGGGAATGACAGAAGTTGGACCATTGGCGATCGAGTCGCCCGAACAGCCAGGGGGAATGCACATCCTCGAAACTGAATGCATCGCCGAGATAATCGACCCCCAGACTGGCGCACCGGTTCCCGCCGGAGAGGAAGGAGAACTGGTCATTACGAACCTGGGCCGCGCGGGGAGCCCGCTAATTCGCTATCGCACCGGAGATCTCGTGCGGGCCCAGTCGACAGAAAATTCTCCCTTGGCAAGGGAGAGTCAGCCGGGATTGCAGGGGGATCTGAACTTCCCCGCGGCTCATCTCCGAAATCTGCTGCTGTTCCTTCGCGGGGGCATTCTGGGCCGCACAGACGATATGCTGACGATTCGTGGGAACAATTTCTACCCTTCAGCCCTCGAAGATGTGATTCGGCAGTTCGACGCCATTGCCGAGTTCCGGATCGAATTGCATACCGTCAAGGCGATGCAGCACATCAAAATCAAAGTTGAGCCGATACCAACGCTTGAGAGCAATGAAATCGGCTTGCTAGTCACGCGGATTGCCGAAACGATCAAAAGCCGCTGGCACTTTCAGGCCGAAGTGCTTCCCGTTTCTGCTGGCTCGCTTCCGCGGTTTGAAATGAAAGGCCGGAAGTTCGTGCGTATTGAATCATGACGGGCAGTGTCGAAATTCAGGCCTTGGCAGTGCGATCGCCTGGCCCGACAGCGTTGCTGGATTGCCCTCGTCATTCTGCTACAATCCTGAAGGTTCAAGTGACCGAAATGGCCGAACTGAATTGGCCGGGCACCACATTTGAATCACGCAGACGTACGAAACCTGAAACAGCAAGTTGATTCGTAATCGAACCGGCTAAACCCTGGCTGCCCGCGAAGCCATAACGAAGAGACGAGCAAATCACTGAAGGCTCTCGATGGCAAATGCCGCCCGAAGCCGGACGAATTATCATGACACCGACGCACAACAATATCCCTCTGGAAGATACGCTTGTCTTCCAGATTTATATCAATGGCGAGCCGCGGGACATCAACCCCGGGACGACAATTGCCCGGCTGCTTGATGTGCTAAAGATGCAGCCGCGCTATCTGGCGGTCGAACGCAATTTCGAATTGGTGCCGCGCACGCGACATTCCGAGTGCGTGCTCGAAGCGGGCGACAAACTTGAAATTGTGACGCTGGTGGGAGGAGGCTAGCCGCGATGACTGTCGAATTGCCGACCGATGCGCCACTGATTCTTGGAAACCATACATTTGGGTCGCGGCTGATCGTCGGCACCGGGAAATACTCCACGTACGATCTCATGCGAGATTGCCTTGAAGCCAGCGGCTCAGAGGTCATTACGGTGGCGGTACGCCGCGAGCGGCTGATCGACAAAGAGGGACGCAGTATCCTCGATTTCATCGACCTTTCGCGGTATACGATTCTGCCCAATACGGCAGGATGTTTTACCGCCGACGATGCGGTGCGTGTGGCACGGCTTGGCCGCGAGATTTTGCAGGGGCTCGAGAATTCTGGCGCCGATTGGGTCAAGCTCGAGGTTCTCGGAGACAAGAAGACTCTGCTTCCCGACTCGATCGGCACGCTTAAAGCCACCGAAATCCTCGTTGCCGATGGATTTCAGGTGCTGTGTTACACGACCGACGACCCGATGACGGCTCGGCGGTTGAAAGAGGCCGGCGCGACGTCGGTCATGCCAGCCGGCAGCCCGATCGGATCGGGACAGGGAATTTTGAATCCCAACAACATCCGCATTTGCCTCGAATATCTCAAAGCGGACGATCCCGATTATCCGGTGATCGTCGATGCCGGGGTGGGAACCGCCAGCGACGTGAGTTTCGCCATGGAGCTGGGTTGCGACGGCGTTCTCCTTAATACCGGAATCGCCGGCGCGCGCGACCCACTGACGATGGCCCGAGCGATGCGGCAGGGTGTCGTCGCGGGACGGCTGGCATATCGGGCAGGGCGGATCCCTCGTAAATTGTATGCCACGGCGTCGAGCCCGGAATCGGGTGTGGTTTCTAACTTGCCGCGGTAGTTTTTCCAGGTTGCATCGCCATGTCTGCCACCGCCGCAGTCCGATCAAAGACCCCCAGCGAGCTGCTGACGCTTTCCGAAGACCGCGTCGAGCG
>JAYTRB010000266.1:0-5386 GCA_043746425.1 Planctomycetia bacterium | reverse complement strand
TGTGTGTCTGGGGGGGCTGTCGATACCGCTGGCATTTTTAGCGCTGATTGACGAGTTCTGGACGCGATTTCCGGCGACACTGGTCGGGTTCGCGGCGATTCTTCTGGGAATGCTGGCCTACAGTGAGATTCAACATTCTGCGGGGCGCCAGACTGGAAAGAGACTGGCCATCGCCGGCATGATGGCGGGTATTGTCGGGGTATTTCTGGGACCATTGGTATTGACCGGAATTGGCCGGCGGTTGTGGCAGCAATCGGCGCGCGGGGTGACCGAGGGTCATCTGAAGACAATCGGCCAGGCACTCGAACAGTTCGATGCCGCGCAGGGGGTTTTTCCACCGGGAGGAATCTTCAAGCTCGATCGCGACAAACACCAGCGCGGCTTTCACGGCTGGATGACTTTGCTGCTGCCTTATCTGGGAGAAGAAGACCTGTATCGGAAGATCAATCTGGATGTTCCCTTCGACGATACAGCCAATCGCGCAGCGTTTCGAGAAGATGCCGAAGTCTTTTTTGCGTTCGGGTCTGAGCGCTCGAAAGTCCAGGGCCGTTTCGGCGCGAGTCATTTTGCGGGCGTCGGCGGAGACGTAGAAAACCCCGAAGGAGGAGTCTTTCATGCCGGCCTGTTCGGTATCAATTCGAGAGTCACGCGCGACGATGTCACCGACGGACTGGCGAACACGCTGGCAGCAGGGGAAATCGCTGACGACTTTCCTGCGTGGGGAGACCCAGACAACCGGCGGGTCATCGGCAAGGGCCTTAACCGTGAGACACAAGCTTTCGGCAATCACGATCGCACCGGCGCGAGCTTCTTGATGGCCGATGGGTCTGTCCGGTTCTTCTCGAACAAGACCAGCGTTCGCGTGTTGACGGCCCTGAGTACCCGAGACGGCGGCGAATAGTCGTATTGGAGTGCGCGGGCGAATCGCGGAGTTAATTCCCGCCCAGTCTGGCTGATAACCGCACTTAAATTTGCGAAGAGCGAACACGTCAATCGCCTGATCGCGATCGACATCATTTGCACGACTGGCTGGCGAAGCGAAATCGGGCCTTCAGGCCGCCGAAATACTTGCTCGCTGATTCGTCGTCGCCTTGGTGGGCATGCCAAGCCGGTGCAGGTATGCCATGCGGGGCGGATGCCGTGTGCCCCAAGACGAATTCCCGCGGGAAAGCGGCACATCGTAACACACGGCGGCGCACCGCGGACTTACTTGCCGGCCGTCTCTAATTTCGGATTCAATTGCAGCTCGAAATCCTTGAAGCGCACTTCAAACGGGCCGCCGGCGTGCAGTTGCAGGGCGATGATGCCGCGCCTGGCGCCGGGGGGGTCGTCGAGGTCGACGCACAGCTTGCCATTAATGTAGGTTCGCAAATGGCTCCCCACGGCGACGATTTCGTACTGGTTCCACTCGTCGGGGCGCACATGTTTTTCTCCGGATTCTTTCCAGAGCAATTCCCGGCCGTGTTCCTCGTAGAGCTTGCCCCACCAGCCGATGCCGATGTCAGCCTGATAGCCTTTGACTTCTCCGCCGGCCAGAGCTTCGCTGCGAAATTGAATGCCGCTGTTGCCCGAATTGGGCGTGAGTTTCACCTTCAGCGAAAGCCGAAAATCCCCCAGCAGCAGCTGATTGACGAGAAACTCGTTTTTGGCGAGTCCCGCGCTCGTGCCGACGATCTGGCCGTTGTCGACGCGCCACAGCGCCGGGTTTCCTTCCCAGCCCGTCAGGTCTTTGCCGTTGAAGAATGCGGGGAGGTTGTCCTGGGTTGCAAGTACAGGCGTTTGTTTGGCGCTGGCCAGGTATGCCACGAGAGCCCGCACCTCAGTCTCTGAGAGAGGCTTGAGCAGATCGTCGGGCATCATCGATTTGTCGGCCAGCTTCTGCTCTTCGATTTCATCGCGCGGCACGACAACCGTTTCGTTTGCAGTGACAATCGTTATCGCGCTCTTCGTTTCTTCGCGTACGAGCCCGGTGATTACCCTGCCCTCGGTCGTCAGGATCACGATCGGAATATACTCGCGAGCCATGACCGCCGAAGGATCGAGAACGTTCGAAAGCAGGTAATTGAGATCGGCCCGGTTTGATCCGGTCAGCTCGGGGCCGATCTTGCCACCGACGCCGAAGAGCGTGTGGCACTGCTGGCAGGTCTTGGCGAACATCGCCCGGCCGAGTGGCAGGTCATCGGGATTTGTCGGCTGTGATGAAACGACTTGCTTGTAATGCGCGATGAGCTTGGCTTTTTCTTCGGGAGTGTCGCGGACGACACCCCATACAGCGACAATCTGCGCATCAATTTCGTCGTTCTTCAAGTTGCGCATTTGCCGGACGAGATCGGCCGGCAAATCAGATACCGGAATTTGCTTATTCCCAACGGCGTCGAGCAGGGCGCTGGCATAGCCGACGCGCGACGTGAGCGTTGCCAGGACGTCGCGCTTATCAGCCGGATTCAGCTGGGCATAGGCTGCGAGCAGGAGTTCGGGAGTCTGCGAATCGTCATAAGCCGCGAACGCGCGAATCGCTTCGCCGCGCAACGCCGGTTCGTCAAACAACTCTTTGAGTACAGGAGCCAGCTCTTTGTCTTTGGCGGCCAGCAGCGCGGCCAGATATTCCTTCCGCCGATCGATTGGTGTTTTTCGGCTGGCCAGCAAGCCCCGCATCTTGGCGATGGCCTCTGCGTCGCCGAACTTCACTGCCAGAGAAAACGCCAGAGTGGAAATTTCCTGAGACGAACTCGTGTCGAGCGACTTTGCGATTTTGGCCCATTCGTGGGGCGCGGGAACCTGCCGGCGACCGGCCAGGGCAGCGCGAATTCCGCGCAGCATCAGGAGTTGTGCTTCAGGTTCTCGGGCGGCGCCGAGCGAGTTCACCACCAGGTCGAGCGATTCGGGAGTGCCGATGGCGGCAATGCGCCGTACCATGAATTCATACACCAGAGGCATGTTTCCTTCTGAGGCCAGCGCCAAGGCACGGGCAGCATCGACGGCAGCCAGCGGCTCGGCGGCATACCAGTCCATCAGGGGCAGGTTATGATCGTCGGTATCGGCCGCCTGGCTCAACAGGCCCACGAGAATGTCCCACCGTTTTTCGGGCTCGATGCGCTGCAAGGCCGAGGCGATGTACAACCGGACGACCGGCGACTCGTCGCCACGCGAGAGCGTCATCAGCGCCTCAAGAACCTTTTCACCGGGCTGGCGGTTCTCGCAGGCGAGTTGAATCGCCCAGCCGCGAACGACCGGGCTGTCATCGTGCAGCGCTTGCAGAATCTGGTCTTCAGATAAACCGCCAGTGACGTGCATGGCCCACAGACCGTGCAGCCGCCCTTTGATATCGTCGTTTCGGAAAGCGATTCGCTCAAGTGCCGCGCGGGCTTTCGGCGAGAACTTTTTCGCCGCGCTTCGTTCGTGCATAATTCGTCTGGCCTGCCGGACGTACCAGTCGTTCTTGTTAAGCTGCAGTTCGACCAATTCGAGATCGGTCTTCTTCTGCAGGTCGACATGCACGGGTTCGGGGGCGCCGTAGTTGATCTTGAAAATTCGTCCGTTTGAGCGGTCGTGCAGGCTGACGTCGCCGTGATGACATTGGTTTCGGTCGTACCAGTCGATCATGTACACCTGACCGTCGGGACCATATCGCAGATAGAGGATCTGTGACCAAAGGTCGTTCGTCCGACAGAAATCGGGGGCGCCATCGCCGCTGTACCCTGAGCCGGTCGCCGTCAAGACGTCGACATTCAGGCGGGCACCGTGAATATTGTTCATGAACAGTTCGTTGCGGTACTTTTCGGGCCAACTGCCGCCCAGATAGATCATCGCCCCGGCGTGGGCGTGCCCGCCTCCGCTGGCGTCTGAGCGGGCGCGGTCGGCTTCGTTCCATTGATTCCCGGTCCAGTGTCGATGGCGGGCGATTGTCTTGATGTCGGCGTAAGTGTGGGGTTGAAAGTGCTCTCCAGCCTGCCGCTCGAAACGTCCCCCCTGAATCACATGAAACAGGTGCGGAATGACGCAGCATGCGAGAAAAGCATGCCCGTCGTCGTTGAAATCGACTCCCCACGGGTTACTCGTTCCCCAGGCAAAGACTTCAAATTCGTGCTTCGTGGGATGGTATCGCCAGATGCCTGCGTTAATCGGCGTGCGGTCTTCGTCGGCAGTACCGGGTTTGCCGACTCTTGAATGCGTGAAAATCCCGTGGCAACCATATAGCCAGCCGTCGGGGCCCCAGATGAACGAGTTCAGCGTCTCATGCGTGTCCTGATAGGCCCAGCCATCGAGCAGCACCTCGGGCGCCCCGTCGGGCTTGTCGTCGCCATCTCTGTCGGGAATGAAGAGCAGTTCGGGAGCCGCTCCCACCCACACACCGCCGAACCCCACTTCGAGGCCGCTCACCAGGTTCAGCTTATCGGCGAAGACGGTCCGTTTGTCGAATTTGCCATCGCCGTCGACGTCTTCAAAAATCAGGATTCGATCGCGCGCCTGATCGTCGGGAACCTTGATTGGATAAGCGTAAGCTTCGGCGACCCAAAGGCGGCCTCGATCGTCGATTGTCATAGCAATCGGCTGTTGGACATCTGGCTCGCCAGCAAAGGCAGTCACGGTAAAACCTTCGGGCAGCGTCATTGCCTTAGCGGCGGCGTCTGGCGACAAGCCCGCAAATTCGAGAACGTCGGCAGGGTTGCGTGGACCCGACTTCGGGAAAGCAGGTTTTGTCTGGTAGAACCGGAAATCGTCAAAATTGATGTGACCCCATCCGCTGGAACTGGCGTCGACCAGACGAATGAAAATCTCTTTGCCCGAAACGTCTTGCAGGTCGACGATGACACGGTGCATGTCTTCGCGATCGTCTGCCGAAGTCTTATAGAAAACGCGTTGCGTGTCTTTGCGGACAAGCTCGACGCGTGTGGCGTCGGTAGCTCCGCCGCCAATTAGAAATGATGCATAGCGTTGCGTTACCTGAAACGGCAATGACGTCAGCGTTCCCTGCGGCAGGTCTCCTTTGCGTTCATAAGTGCCGACCCAGAAATCGCCGGCTTGCTCGCTCTTCATGTCGGGACGGCGGGCGAAGACTGCGTCTCCCTTGATCGGCTGCCCGGCAAAGGCATCGCCAGTCGCCACCCAGTCGCGCAAGTCGCCCGTTTCGAAATCGAGGTTGAGCGCCTTTCCGTCGGCCCCTTTCGGAAGCACGCCCCGCGAGACATCACTTTTCAGCTTGTCATCACTTTTCAGCTTGTCATCGCCGGCAGTAATGCCTGTCAGGAACCAGGTGATCAGAACCGCCAGACCGCACAAAAAACGAGAACGCATCTGAGAACTCTCTCTAAAGCGAAATCGGAAATTCACATCGGCTGATTGACACGCGACACATAGCGCGGGGGCGCGTCTGGCCATGATTTAT
>JAYTRB010000265.1:0-3850 GCA_043746425.1 Planctomycetia bacterium | reverse complement strand
GATGCTCTTTACGATCGCCAGCCCCAGCCCCACCCCTCCTGATACCGAGGTCCTGGCTCCGTCCACACGATACAGTCGATCACAGACGCGCGGCAGGTGTGCCTTGCCAATACCGCAGCCCGTATCGACGACTTCGACCCGTACCGTTGCCCCGTCGCGAACAGCAGTCACATTGATTTGGCCACCCGCGCCCGTGTAGGAAATCGCATTAGCCACCAAGTTGCTCACCGCGCGCTGGAACAGCGTCCGATCCAGATCGGCTTTCACTGTAGGCAGAGAATCGATTGCGATTGTTACGCCCGATTCCGTTGCCGTGGCCTCATAAAACTCCATCACAGTCCGCAGCTCGTCGTAGACAATCAGTGGCTCTCGTCGAATCTGTGTTTCAGGACTTTCGGCACGAGCCAGAAACAAAAGGCTGTCGATGATCCGCGATAATCGTTGGCATTCTTCCAGCGAAGAGCCCAACGCGTCCCGGTACTGGTCTGAGGTGCGGACTTTTCCCAGGGCGACTTCCATTTCGCCGCGCATATTGTTGACTGGGGTCCGGAGTTCGTGGGCAATGTCTGCCGAAAACCGCGACAAGCGGGTGAAGGATTCTTCCAAACGGTCGAGCATGGCATTGAATGTGATCGCCAGCGACGAGATTTCGGCGGCCTTCCCGGCGAACCGAATTCGTCGATCCAGCGTCGTCGCACCGATCGTCCCGAAGTTCTCGATGATTTCACGGATGGGACCGATGCAGCGTTTTGCGATTCGATAACCTCCAATGGCACACAACAGCACCGACACAGCGAGAACCCACCAGACATTGCGGATGTAGCGAGCAATCATCAGTTCCTCCCGCGTGCGATCGAGCGCGGCTTGAATCAGAAATCCGTCCGTGTGCCTCGCGATGACCCGATACGAGCGACCGTCCGCGGTTTCGACTTCTTGACCGGTCTCGGACGCCGTGACCGGAAATTTCAACATTTCCGCACTTTCGACGACGACCTTGCCGGCGTGGTCGAAGACCCGCACCGAGATCGGCAGCAGTCGGTTGGTTGCCGTCAGCGACTCGACCTCGCCTTGCAAGGCGGCAGAATCGAGCCGCGACCTGTCGAGTACATCGCGCACTCTGCCAACACGCTCCAAAAGGAACTGGTCGTCTTCCTCATCGAGGTTGGCCAGCAGCGCCCACGAGAGGTACCCGGTGGCGGCCAGAAGCAAAAGTAGAGCGAAAACCGAGTACCAGACGGTCAACTGCGTCGCCAGCGACCTATTCGAGGACATATCCCACCCCCCGAACCGTTCGGATCAGCTTGCGTTCGAAGGGGTCGTCAATTTTGGACCTGAGTCGGCCGACATGCACATCGACGACATTTGTGTCGCTGTCGAAATTCATGTCCCAGACCTGCTCGGCGATCAGGGTTCGCGACAGAACTTCTCCCGCGCGCCGGGCAAACAGCGACAAAAGGGAAAACTCCTTGGGAGAGAGGTCGATCCGCTTTCCGGCCCGCGTGACGCGGTGCCGCGGGACGTCGATTTCGAGGTCGGCAACTTCGATGACTTCGGGTTGCCGGGAGCTTCCGCGCCGCAGCACCGAGCGGACGCGCGCTAATAGTTCCGAGAATGCAAATGGTTTCACAAGGTAATCGTCGGCCCCCAGTTCCAGGCCTTTCACCCGATCGGCCACCGCGTCTCGCGCGGTGAGGAACAGCACGGGCGTTGCCTGCCCCGAGGCGCGCAGCTCGCGAAGAATCGACCAACCGTCGCGTCCCGGCAGCATTACGTCGAGAATGATGAGGTCGTACGATTCTGTTCGGGCTTTGTGCAACCCATCAAGGCCGTCATAGGCAGCATCGACGACAAAATCGTGCTCGCTCAGCCCTTTTGACAGATAGGCTGACGCTTTCCGCTCGTCCTCAACGATCAAGATGCGCATCAACCCATTTTTACAGTTGGCATCCCGATTTGCACGGCAGAAGGTAACAGGACTGTCATCTTGCCGTCATCGGCCTGTCAGAAGCTTTGGTTATAATGGCGGCGAAAAGGAGGTGTCCCATGAAGCGCCATCGCGGATTCACGCTGATCGAACTGCTCGTCGTCATCGCCATTATCGGCGTTTTGGTCTCACTGATTCTTCCGGCCGTGCAGCAGGCGCGAGAAGCGGCGCGCCGCACGCAATGCAAGAATAATCTCAAGCAGATTGGCCTCGCGCTGCATAATTACGCCGACGCGCACCAGGTTCTGCCGCCAGGCTACGTTTCGCTATTCGACGGAAACGGAGACGATACGGGTCCCGGATGGGGATGGGGGGCCATGCTCCTGCCGCAATTCGATCAATCCCCAGCATACAACGCGATCAATTTTAACGTGGGCATTGAACAGGCCACAAATCAATCCAGCCGACTCCCCGTTTTTCCGGTGTTGCTGTGTCCTTCCGACAATCCGGCACAATTCTGGCCCGCCATGAGCCGCGATCTATCGACCGGCGCCCCGCTCTCATTCATTTGCAACGTCGCGTCGTCCAACTATGTCGGAATGTTCGGCACAAGTGAACCGGGCGTTGACGGCGAGGGAGTGTTTTATCGCAACAGTCGCATTCGCCTGGCGGACATCACCGACGGTACGTCTCAGACGATTGCCGCGGGCGAACGCTCGCACAAGCTCGGGGAAGCGACTTGGGTGGGAGCGGTCACCGGGGCCGTGCTGGCAGGCGACCCCAGCGACGGCATTGGCCGCAGCCGAGCGGAAGCCGGGGCCGGCATGGTGTTAGGGCACGCGGGAGAGGGCGTGACCCCGGGCAACCCAGCCGCAGACGCCAACCAGTTCTACAGCGTTCACAGCGGGGGCGGTGTGCATTTTCTGTTCGTAGACGGGCATGTCTCGTTCATCAATGCGAGCTTCGATTATCGTTCATACCTTGCACTGGCCACCCGCGCCGGTGGTGAGGTCGTCTCTGGTGATTACTGAATGAACTGCCGTTCAAATCCCCTGACAATGGAAGTGTGCCGATGCGTTTCAAACTCTTTGCGTGCGGTCTACTTTTGTTTTGCGCCGTCGGGTGCGGCAAAGCTGCGTTTGATGACAAGACCGAGCCGATCGCGCTCGACCAGATTCCCAAGAACGTCATGGAGGCCGCACAAAAGGAGTTGCCAAACGTGACGTTCCAGCACGCCTGGAAGTTCAAGAAAGACGGGGAAGACGCCTACGAAATCAAAGGGAAGACCAAACAAGGAAAAATTCAAGAGGTGGAAGTGTCGGCCTCCGGCAAAGTCTTCGAAGTCGAGTGATGCGTCGCCGACCGGGCTGCCCCTTGAGTACTTCATGAAATCTCGTTGAACCATCGCGCGATGTGGTCTTTGATTTTCAGTATCGTCAAAGTTTGTCATCGGCCAAGTTGCGCCGCCGGCAGCAACTGTCGCACGCTTCCGTCCTGAACGTGGTTCAGCAAGGCTCACTGGCCGCTGCCTGAACCTTCGCACAGGGAAGACTACGTGAATGCCCCGCAGACGCAGGTCGAATTCACCGCCGTGCGCGAATCGATCGGCCGGGGCTGTCCCTGCGGCGCATCCGTCTGGCAAAAGTCGTTGCAACAGCCCGGTCTGGCCGCTACCTCACGGCGAATAGCGCCCTACGATGGTGGCATACGGTGCCCTTCATGTTCCTGACCGCCCATGATTTTGTCGTACAGTTCCAGGGGCAGAACGCGCAAGACCGTGGTTAGTCCCTCGACACCCATCGACCAGCCGGGACGCATGCCCATCGCTTCTCGACGGTCTTCGACTCGGGCCATGCCGTTCATGCCTTCCATCCCTTTCATTCCCTCGTGGCCCGACATTGGCTTTTTCGTGGCTTCGGGCTTCAT
>JAYTRB010000264.1:0-5030 GCA_043746425.1 Planctomycetia bacterium | reverse complement strand
TACGACCGCTTTCAGGTGGCGGGAGACCCGAACGCCCCCGATTTCAAGATCTCGGCGCTGGAGCCTCCGGCCGAGCGAGCGGCGGGTGCTGTGGCGTCTCGCGAGCAGCTTCTGCAAAGTCTCGACTCGCTTTCCGTTTCGGGCCCGCCGTCTAAAATGCGCACCTATCAGGAGCGGGCTTTGCAGCTCATTTCCTCGGATGCCGTTCGAAAGAGCTTCGACATCGCGCAAGAGGATGTGAAACTCCGCAATCGGTATGGCCGAACTCTCGTCGGACAGAGCCTGCTTCTCGCGCGGCGGCTGGTCGAAGGGGGCGTTAATTTTGTCACCGTCTTTGACGGACAGCGCAACGGGCAGGATGCGAACTGGGACAGTCATCAGACGATCTTTCCGCGGCATAAACAATTGATCCCGCCAGCCGATCAGGGATTTTCGGCATTGATTGAAGATCTTGACTTGCGGGGACTTCTGGATTCGACCTTGGTCATCGCGATGGGAGAATTCGGAAGAACCCCCAGGATCAATCCCAGCGCGGGGCGCGATCACTGGCCCGATTGTTATACGGCCGTTCTAGCCGGGGGCGGAATTCGCGGCGGCACGGTACATGGTGCCAGCGACAAGATCGGCGCCTATCCCGACCGCGACCCCGTCACCCCGGCCGATCTGGCTGCGACAATTTTTTCGCGGTTCGGGATCGACCCGGGCCGCGAGATTCACGATCAGACGAACCGTCCCATTCGGCTGTCTGACGGGCAGCCGCTTTGGTCGCTCTTTTAGTGCGACAGGCTGAAGCTGGCCTGTCGTATTTTAAGGCCGATCCAAATTCTGAAGTCGCTCTTGCTCAATCCTCCTGTCAAGTGTACGATTTTTAAATGCCATTCATCGTTCGTCCCGTGACGCATTTCTTGCTTTGTGCCGTGATGCAGCCGATCAGCGAATGAGTCGCCATTCGTCTCGCGTAGGTTTTCAGAATTGCTCCGAAGGAACATCTGGTTTGAATCGGAATTCGCACGTTTTGCCAGGGAGGGTGGAACCAGTGAATGCACTGAGCCTGTATGAAGAGGGGTTGCGGGAAGCCGAGCGGCACAAGTGGATCGAAAGTCAGAAGCACGGCGTCGACTTGGGTGAATGGGCTTTGACCGACTGGTATCGCCGGTATTGGCCTCTGTTTTGCCGGCTGAAGTGTCTGGAGCACCTTTCGGGCAGCTGCAGCTGGCGCGAATTCGCCCCCGAAGATTTCGGGCTGATCGGCAATCTGATTCGCGACGAAGACCTGCTGCTCGAAATGATTCTCGATCGCGCGCAGGCAGGAATGGAAAACCTGAACATTCTTGTCTGGGCCCAGGAATGGCGACTTCCCTGCGCACGGGTGATCTACATTCTGGAACAGCTCAACCTCAATCGCGCCCAACTCTCGCCCAGTGACCCGCCGCGATATGCCCGGCCGGGCACGATTCAGGCCGAGTCGTCCGCCTGACGGGCCAGCGATGGATTCTCGCGAGCATGTTCCCGAAGAGGCGCGGCTCCCGGCCACGGGGCGCGGCAGTCAGCCACGTGCAGAGATTGGTCTTCCCCGTCTGTTTTCGGGACTGCGCATCGTGGCCGCGTCGACGCTCGCCAGTCGCGTGCTGGGTATGTTCCGCGATATGGCATCGGGCTGGCTGTTTGGAGTGGGACCCATCTGGGATGCCTTCTCGTTCGCATTTCTGATTCCCAATCTGGCGCGTCGATTGTTTGGTGAAGGTGCGCTTTCCGCCACCTTCCTGCCGGTATTTGCCCGACAACTCGAAACTGACCCACGCCCCGACCGTCCCTCGGCCTGGCAACTCGCCAGCGCCGTATTTGCCCTGCTGGCGGCCATTCTTTGTGGATTGGTTGTGGCCGGCGAGCTGATTCTGTGGGGGCTTTCTCAGATGTTTGCGGGTCATTCCGAAACGCAGTTGATGCTCGGCCTCACGGCAGTCATGCTGCCTTATGCACTCTTGATCTGTCTTGCCGCGCAGGTGACGGCCGTGCTGCACGCGCTGGGGCACTTCACGCTTCCGGCACTGGTGCCGGTGGTTCTCAACCTCTGCTGGATCGCCACCATCTGGTTGGTTGATCCGTTGTTCGAACCCAATCGCGAAGCCCAGGCCTACGCGCTGGCGGTGTGTGTTGTGGTGGCCGGCGTGCTGCAACTGGCGTTGCAATGGCCAGCGCTGAGCCGATTGGGTTTCCGGTTCGATCGCCGCTGGCATACTGTGCGGCCGGCAGTCGGCGAAATCGTGCGCGCCATGGTGCCCGTCACCCTCGGCTTATCGATCACACAGATTAATACGGCACTCGACAAACTTCTTGCCTGGTCGTTGATGCAACCCCTTGACAGTACGGCCGTTCTCCCAGGAGGAATCGCCTATCCTCTGGCCCCGGGCGCGGTCTCGGCCTTGTACTTTGGCGAGCGCATGTACCAGTTTCCATCGGGCGTTTTCGGGGTGGCGCTGGGAACCGTGCTGTTTCCGCTGCTGTCGCGGCATGCGGCCCGCGGAGAACTCCATCGAGTGCGCGACAATCTTTCACTGGGACTGCGGCTGGTGATTGCGATCGGACTTCCAGCCAGTGCGGGGCTGGCACTCGTTGCCGAGCCGCTGACGCGACTCCTCTTTCAACATGGCGAATTCGACTCCATCGCCGTCGCGCGCACCGCCGATATCCTGATCGCTTATGGTTCGGGGGTCTGGGCGTATTGTGGGATTCCGGTGCTTTATCGCGCGTTTTACGCGGTCGAAGAACGCCGCATTCCTCTGAAGGTCGGTGTCTTGGCAGTCATTTTTGATTTGCTGTTGAACGTCAGCCTGATCTGGCCGCTGGCAGAACGGGGACTTGCCTGGAGCACGGCCCTTTCGGCGAGTCTTCAGGTCGTATGCCTGGCCTGGTTGATTCAAAAGCGAGTCGGCCGCCTCGACTGGCAGAGACTGGCCGGCACGGGCGTGAAAGCGCTGCTGGCGACGGGTGCCATGTCGGCGGTGTGTCTGGCGATGCTTCGCTGGCTGCCGGCCGGAACAGGCGCGCTGCGTGAGGCCGCGGCACTACTCGTCCCGATTTTTCTGGCGATCGTCACGTATTTCGCGGTGGCATGGTGGCTGGGGATGAAGGAACTGGGGATGCTCTTCCGCCGCGATGCCGATGGGATTGATCGGTAGTGGGGTCTTTCGGAATTCCCGGCGCGAAAACGGACCGGTCGTCTGCCCGGGTCGTGCCACTTTATTGAGCAGCCGGATTGATGCGCGTTAGGGCGGGCGCTTGGCGCGGGTCGTCGCGGCGATTCGTCAAGTGTACGATGCCGTATATCAAGAATGCGCCGAGCGCAACTCCAATGGCCGGCAGCCCACATGCGTTCGGGAGGAGTAAACGCACCGCGAATAGGTACGCCAAGAAGAGAAGGGTTCGAAGGCCGTATTTCAAGCAAGGCGTGGCGCTCGGATCGTTCATGCCCCCGATCATACCCCGCCGAACTGCGGGCGCCAACAAAACCCCGCCAGTTTCCCAGCGGGGGTCCGTCGCAACAACCGCTGCTCCGTGACCGTGGCCATCACCTTTTCGTACAGCTCGTCCATGCTCCACGGTGCGCTATCGCGCACCCGGTGGGATCCTTTGGCGGGGGATTTGAAAAGACCCCGCTACCGATTGATCTTGACGGGCCATCGGCATCCTGAGAAAAGTCACTCGACAAATCAGATTTTCCCGGGGGAAGGAGCGCCCGTTCTCGTGCCTAACGACTTTCGCACAGCATTCAGTCGGCAGTCGATCAAACGCGTTTCGGCGCGGCTCGTACAGTTGTGGCTGCATCTGCGGATCCGCTGGCGGCATAATCCTGGTTTTGTCGCAGCCGCCACGGCCGGTTCACTCGGCCTCATCCTGGCATTAGGGCTTGTCGTTCACAGCGGCATTCAGATGCTCAATGGAAAGCCAAAAGGCGATCAAGCGGCCGATGATGCGTCGCTGGCCGAGCTGAGTGATGCAGACCGCTCCGCGGGTAATGTCGAAGACTTCAGCGACCCGTTTGCCGAGCCGAATCCTCGTTTGGGGTCTCGCGCCGGCCGCCGCGAAGATCTGGATGAGTTCGACGAGAATGACCAGGCTGTTGTAGATCGCGGTCGCGGTGGTCGTGCGACTCTGGATGGCCCACCGTCCCGCCTGCAAGATTCGCCCCGTTCTGGCCCTGGGTTTAACGACGACGAACGCCCAGACATTCAGAGTGAATCCGACCGAGCCGAGCTTGCCAAAAGTATGCTCAAACCTAAAGAAACAGCGGACGACGTTGAAGCAGAAGACGCTTACCGAATTCCCTATCGCCGATTCGCGAACGCGGCCGGTGAGCAGCAGTCACCGCGGCGGATTCAGGATTCATTCGACGATTTCGACGACGCTGTCTCTGAAGTTCGCGACGAGAGACCGGCCAACGATGCTGCAAAGGCATTGGATCTTAAATCGGCACGACTCAAGTCGGACAACGGTTTAGCAGCTGATATGGAAAAATCAGAAGATCCAGACGAAACCACATCAGAAAACTCGAACAGACTGGCAAAGTCGAAAATCGAAGCAGCGCGCGACTCCAACGAATTCGCAGACGATGGTGATTCGCTGCCGTTGAAAGATTTGGACCTCGAATCAAAGCCGGACGAGATCGGCCAAGATCGTGATGAAACTCGAGCAGCGACGGCTGCAAAAACAGCAACTCCGGCCTGGAAGAACCAGCTCGCCAAGCCAAATGGTGAGGCCGCTGCAACTCCGGTCATGCCGCGCGCGGTGGCAACGCGTCAGAGCCGGCCTGTCGAGACGGTCATCTTTGCAACTCCGGCGGCCGATGCTATCGCGGAAGCGGCCGATGACGACCGACCGCGCGACGAATTCGACCGACAGCGATTGAACGTCGAGATCATCGGTCCCAAATCAGCCGCCGTGGGCCAGATGTGCAGTTTTGAGATCCGGGTGAAGAATGCCAATTCTTCGCCGGCACGCAACTTCACACTTTCGGTCGAGTTGCCGCCAGA
>JAYTRB010000263.1:0-4630 GCA_043746425.1 Planctomycetia bacterium | reverse complement strand
TCCTGAGAGGGGGGGCGCGCGGGCCCCACAAATTGACTCTGTAATTGCCTTACCGGTACAATAGCAGGGCAACAACGATTTCCGGAGACAAAGATCATGCGACGCTGGCACGAGTCACGAACCGTCAGGGGCCTCATTCGGCTGCACCTGATGGCCATCGTGGGCCTGCTGTGCTTGCAGGCTGGCTTCGAATTTCCCGTTCCGGCCGACGAAGGTCTGCCGGTACGCAAAGAATTGCACGAACAGCTTCCGCCGATCGGCCAGTTTCTGACGATTTCGGGCACGGTCGACGATTCGGTTTTGGGAAAAGTGAGCCGGGCGGGCCTGGCCCTTCAAGCCCAGGCCTTGCAGGAAAAGCGCCGCGGGGTGCTCGTGCTTGAAATTCGGCCCGGGTCGAGTCCATTCCACCAGGTTCTCGGAGTGGCCCGTTTTTTGTCGAACGACCTGTCGTCGCTGACGACCGTGGCATATATCCCTGAAACGGTCACCGGAAACCATGTCGTGCTGGCACTGGCGTGCAAAGAGATCATCATGGCGCCCGATGCCGAGCTGGGCGATATCAGTCTGGGGACACCCCTTGATGCTGATGAACAGGCCTTCGTCGTTAACCTGGTGAACCGTCGGCACAATCGCATGTTGAATGAAGCATTGGCTTTGGGGATGCTCGACCGCCAGAAAGAGTTGTTGTGGGTCAAATTCAAGCAGGGGCAGGAACCCAACACGTCGCGCGAAAGCCGCGTCGTGCTGCGCAGCGGGTATGACGACCTGGCCAAGGCCGGCACCGTTATTGAAGATGTTCAGACTCTGAAGAACCCCGGGGCGCCTGGAGTCTTTTCGGGGAAGCGGGCTCAGGCCTTCAATATGCTCGTCATGAATACGGCGCAGACACGCGAAGAGGTGGCCACCCTTTACAAACTGTCGCGCGAGGCAATGCGCGAAAACCCCACGACGGGCGAAATTCCCCGGGCCATGCTCATTCGCGTCGACAGTGTTATCGAACCGATTCTCGAACAATTCGTGCTGCGACAGATCGACCGCGCGGTTTCCTCGGGAGTCAACGTGTTGATTTTTGAAATCGACTCTCCTGGCGGGTTGGCGCTGACGAGCATGAATCTTGCCAATTCCATCGCTGAATTGGCGAACAAAAAAGTGCGGACGGTGGCGTACATTCCCAAGCAGGCTCTAAGTGGCGCGGCGATTATTTCCATGGGCTGTGATGAGATTTATATGCAGCCAGACGCGCAGATCGGCGATGCCGGCGTCATCGACGAGGTTGGTCAGGGAGGAAGGTTTGAATTTGTTCCACAAAAACTTCTCGGCCCGCTGCGGGTGACGCTGACAACGCTGGCCGAAAAGAAGCACCGTCCGCCAGCGCTTCTGGAAGCGATGATGAACAAGGATCTGGCGGTCTTTAAGGTGACGCAACGTAATACGGGGCACATTTCCTACATGTCCGAGGAAGAGATTCATAATTCTAATGACGAGTGGATCAAGGGTGATCCCATTTCAGAAGCGGGACATGACAAGCTCCTGACAGTGACCGGTCGCCGGGCTCACGAGTTGCATCTGGCCGAAGCGCCTGTCAAGGATTTCCCCGAGTTGCAGACTCGATTGGGGATTCCGCATGATGTGAAGGTCGCGATTTCAGCCCGGACATGGGTCGACAGTCTGATCTTTGTCTTGAACACGGGCTTTGCCACAGCGATGCTCTTTCTTCTGGGGCTGATCAGCATTTACTTCGAATTGCACTTCCCGAGTGGCATCTTCGGCATCATCTCGTGCGTCTGCTTCGGGCTCTTTTTCTGGAGCCGGTTCCTGGGCGGCACAGCGGGCTGGCTTGAAGTCGTGTTGTTTCTGCTCGGGGCCGGGTGTCTGGCGATCGAGATTTTCGTTATTCCAGGATTCGGGGTGTTCGGCGTTTCTGGGGTCATTTTGTGCGTTTTCTCGTTGATTCTGGCGAGCCAGACGTCAATCATTCCGGCGACCGAAGGCGACTTCAAGGCCCTCACCACCTCGTTAGCGACGCTCAGCAGCGCAGTCGTGGGTGTGGTCGTAATGGCAGCCCTCTTCAGCCGGTACCTCCCCAGCATACCCCTTTTCAATGCCATGATTCTCACGCCCCCGGGTGTCGATGCTGTTCACGGGAGCGAACCGAAGTTGCGTCCCGAACTGAGCGGGTCAGCGGCCTTCATCAACCCCGTCCTGGAGCGCGATCATTCATTGATCGGACGTCAGGGGGCGGCCATGACGGTTCTTCGGCCCGCGGGAAAAGCCCAGATTGGCGATGATTTCGTCGATGTGGTCAGTGACGGTCCGTTCATCTCTGCCGGCCGGAAAATCGAGGTGGTCTCAGTCGCTGGAAACCGCGTTGTCGTGCGCGAGATCGCGTGACAAAAACGGCCCGTGGTGCGTTGGGCTGGCTCGCATTCCCGTCGCGCGAGAGCGATTCATGGCGGTCTTGGCGCGGCCCATATTGTGCGCCGTGTCAGTGCGCAACCGGCGCCACGATCTCGGGGTGATGCACGAATAGCGAGCTTGTCACGAGCGGCTCGGCACTGGGCCGGGGAAGGCCAATCTCATAGCGCACAAGCTGGTGGTGGTCGGCCAGCTGTCTTCCCGGGTTGTATACCGAGTTGAATTTCCAAAGCATCCGCACAAAATTCGTCTGCCCCTGTGCCAGCAGCTTCGCCGAGAGCCAGAAAGTGCCTTTCAGTGCGGCCCATCCCAGGTGCTTGCGGTTGAGCACCTGCTGCGTCTTCACCAGTTCGTCGTAAAATCGGTCGAGGGGCAGCCGCGTGGGAAGCACCGCATGCTGGACGTCGAACAGCCGGTAGTCGCGGGTGGTGAAGTTCCGCGATTCGGTCATCCAGGTTTCTGTTCCGGGGTAGGGCGTGTTGACCGTCACATGCACGATCTCGGGGATTGACAAGGCCCATTCGCGCAAGACGGCGAAGCGGCTTTCATCCCACGCAGGATCGGCGATGATATTTACCGCGACGACCACTCCCAGCGATCGGGCGAATTCGAGTGCCTCGAAATTCGTGCCGAGCGAAACTCGCTTGCGAAACGCCTTCAACCCCTCCTCGTCCACGGCCTCCAATCCCAGAAACATGTATTCCAGGCCCAGCTTCTTCCAGCGGGTGAAGACCTCTTTGTTTCGCAACAGCACATCACCGCGGGTTTCCAGATAGTACTGCTTGCGAATCCGTCGGCGTTCGACTTGATCGGCGATGGCATGGCCATGCTCAGGATGTATGAATGCCACGTCGTCGACGATGAAGACCCCCGGTTCTTTAATGCGGGCCAGGTCGTCAGCGGCGCGTTCGGGGCTTACTTTTCGGTAACTGCGTCCGTAAAACGTCCAGGCGCTGCAGAAGGTGCAGTCCCAAGGGCAGCCGCGCGAGAACTCAATCGAAGCGCACGGGTCGAGCGAACCGATGAAATATTTCTTGCGGCGGGTCACGAGATCGCGCGCGGGAAGAACGTCGTCGAGACTTTGGATCAACTGGGGCGGCGGCCCCTCTCCCGCGCAGGTCACGATACCGGGAAGACTTTCGAGTGCCGCGTGGTTGTCTTCAGCCGCTTCGAGCAGACGGGGGACGATCTGCTCGCCTTCTCCGCGGACGATGCAATCCAGAGCGCCGGCGGCATGTTCGAGAATCTCGCGGGCAGTGAAACTGGCGCTATGGCCGCCGGCAAACAAAAAGGCCTCTGGCAGCTTCTCGCGGGCCGCCCGAGCCAGGTCGACCACCTGTGGGATGTTTGCCAGATAATTGAGCGAAAAGCCCAGTGCGCGGGGGCGCCATTCGTCGAGCTGGCGGAAAAAATCGGCCGTCTTGAAAACCTGAAGATCGAGTATTCGGACGTCGTGTCCGGCCTGACGGCAAGCCTGGGCGATCAATTCCAGGCCCAGGGGCTCAAGGCGCAGGTAGAGCTCTGAATACATCAGACTACCAGGATGAACCAGCAGGACCTTCATCGAAAATCCCCTCGGACGCCACTCAGTCGAGCTCACCCGCACGCGCCCAGCTTACCGCAAAGAACCCGGCGGTGAAAGCCAGTAGGTATCCGCAGCACTTCCACACCACCGAAAATTCGGGCGTTTCACGAGTGAGAATCTGATCGTAGGCGATTAGCGCCCAGGCGTGCGGGGTAATGAGCCCCACTTGCTGCATGAGCTCGGGCTGCCATGTCCGGGGCATCATGCAGCCGCTGATTCCGGCCATCGTCAGCACGAGAAAATTCCCGTATGCCGAGACTTGGGCTTCGGTGCGCACCAGCGTGGCGACCATCAGCCCCATCGACGTGGCCGCCATCGACGTGCAGATCATCACGGGCAAAATCAGCCATGCCTCAGGCCCCCACGACATGCCGAAGAGCAATTTGCCCGCCAGAAACAAAATCGCGGTCTGCACGAGCGAGATGACGAGGAACGGTACCGTCTTGCCGATCATCAGTCCTGTGCGAGTGACGGGTGCCATTCGCAGACGACTGAGAGTACCCATGTCGCGTTCGCCGATGAACGAGCGGGCCATGAAGTTGACGATAAAGAACACGAACATCACGGTATAAGACGGAACGAGCACCTGATAGACGATGTTGGTCGTTGCGTGCGCGGGGCCGCCGTCGA
>JAYTRB010000262.1:0-2723 GCA_043746425.1 Planctomycetia bacterium | reverse complement strand
GCAAGGTGTTCGCGAGGGACGGCGCACCTTCGCCAATACGCTGAAATACGTATTTTTCGCCGTCAGCGCGAACTTCGGTTACATGTTCAGCATGGCCTGTGCGTCCTTGTTTTTGCCATTTCTGCCGCTGCTGCCGGCGCAGATTCTGCTCGTGAATTTATTGGCCGACTTTCCGGCGATGGCGCTGGCTACCGACAGCGTCGATCCCGAACAGATTCAGCGACCGCGCCGCTGGGACCCGAGCTTTATTGCCCGCTTCATGATGTCGTTTGGCTTCACGAGTTCGGTGTTCGACTTCCTGACCTTCGGCACATTGCTGCTCGTTTACGGAAAAAACGAAGAGACATTCCACACTGGCTGGTTTATCGAATCGGTGCTGACCGGCCTGATGATCATGCTGGTCGTGCGAACGCAGCGTCCGTTTTTCTTCAGTCTTCCGGGAAAGCTCCTGATGTTCGCCTGCACGGTGATTGCGATCGTGACGGTACTGCTGCCCTATTCTCCTTTGGGGGCCTCGCTGGAGTTCGTGAGGCCCCCCGCGCTGCTCTTGCCGCTGGCTGTGGGAATCACGCTGCTCTATGGAGTCGGGATGGAGGTCGTCAAACGGCTGTTTAATCGCTATCTCGCGGCATGATGTTCGCAGAGGCAATCATTCGCGGCATGGGCCGCCGACGGGCCGCTTTGTCGAAGAGCCATTCGCGCGCTGCCAGAAAAAGGACGAAAATACAAGAACACTAATTCTCACTGATTTACGCGAATCATCTTTAAACAAGCGGCAGCCAACGGCGCGAGATCGACTCAACCTGCAAACGGAATGCAGACAATTCTATGCAAGGCAGGTGGCAATTCGCGTAAATTCCGTGAGAAAAGTGATTCCAAAATATTCTCGTAGTGTAAGCCAGCGACGTCGAATCACTACCATCCAAGGCCGCTCGATTGGTTCCAGCAGAGTCTTTGGGCATTCTGATTGCAGATTGAGTCGGTCGCACGCCGTTCAATGCTGTTTTCCTGACGATGATTCGCGTAAATTCGTGTGAATTCGTGTTCTAAAAATCTTTTTGTCGTGCGAATTGATCCGGTTACGCCCAAGGCCGGGCAGGGGATACAAAAATCAAGGCTCATCAATACCCAACCGCACAGCCGTCTTTGCGGGGGTCACTGCCCCCGTGCAGCGTACCGTTCTGAAGATTGATCATGATCGCCTGATAGCCGCCGAATGAAGCGGGCGAGCGTGTGAACTGGTGCCCCTTTTTCTTCAGGGCATCGAGCGTCGCTTCGGGAATACCCGATTCGACAGCAACCGTCCCTCCCTCGGGGGCGATCGGGCGCCCCGTCGGAGTCTGCGAGCCAAAATGTTGCAGGCGCGGCGCATCCCCGGCTTCCTGCACGTTCATGCCGAAGTCGATCATGTCGATCAGCACCTGGACATGGCCCTGGGGCTGCATATCGCCCCCCATGACTCCAAATGACAACCACGGCTGGCCGTCTTTGGTGACGAATCCCGGAATAATCGTGTGGAATGGTCGCTTGTGTGGTTCCAGCCGGTTGACGTGCTGCTCATCCAGCGCAAACAGACACCCGCGATTCTGCAGCACAAACCCCGTGTCGCCCGCGACCACTTGCGATCCAAAACCGAAATAATTGCTTTGAATGAACGAGCAGCAGTTGCGGTCTTTATCGACGACCGTGAGATAAATCGTATCACCGTGAGTCAACAAGGGGTCGCCCGCATCGACGTCGACGGCGGCCTTGTCGGGATCGATCCGTTTGCGCTGCCGGGCTGCATATTCCTTGGAGATTAATTCTCTAACAGGCAGCCTGGCGAATTCAGGATCGGTGTAGAATGCGGCACGATCGGCGAAGGCCAGCTTCTTGGCCTCGATGAACAAATGCAGATAATCGGGACTGAAGGGCCCCATGCTCTTCAGGTCGTAGGCTTCGAGAAGATTCAGCATCTCGAGGACGGCGATTCCCTGCCCGTTGGGAGGCAGTTCCCACACGTCGTAGCCGCGGTAATTCGTCGACACCGGATCAAGCCATTCGGAACGATGGTCGGCGAAATCCTTGAGCGAAAAGTACCCGCCGTTCTGTTCGCTGAAGGCGACGATCTTCCTGGCGATTTCGCCCGTGTAGAATGCGTCGCGTCCGTGCTGCGCCAGCAAGCGGTAACTGTGGGCAAGATTTGGATTCTTGAAGACTTCTCCGACTTCAGGGGCTTTCCCTTCGGGCAGATATGTTTTTGCCGAGTCGGGCCATTCCGACAATGACTTTTCAGAGAGCTGCCAGCTCCTGGCAATGATTTCGCTGACGGGAAAGCCCTGTTCGGCATATCCGATCGCAGGCTGAAGCAGCTCAGCCAAGCCTTTGGTTCCAAAGCGTTTCCGCAATTCGTCCCAGCCGTCGACGCATCCCGGAACCGACCATGACAGCGGCCCCGATTCGGCAATCTGGGTGAGCCCCTTCGCGGTAATGATGTCGCGCTCCAGCGCGTAGGGGCTCCTTCCACTCGCGTTCAGGCCATACAGTTTTTTGGTTTTTGCATCCCAATAAATGACGAAGAGGTCTCCCCCGATACCGCAACTCATCGGCTCGGTCAGACCGATAACGGCGTTGGCGGCGATGGCGGCGTCGGCCGCGTTCCCCCCAGCTTTCAGAACATCCAGACCGGCTTGAGCGGCCAGGGGCTGACTCGTGGCCACGATTCCGTTTAGTGCCATGACCTC
>JAYTRB010000261.1:0-3323 GCA_043746425.1 Planctomycetia bacterium | reverse complement strand
GAAGACGAGCAGCTGAAAATGCCGGTCAGAGACTCCGGCCGCCCCCCGGCCATTCCCCGTGCCGACGCGCTCCCGCCACACCGTATTTTCCTGCGCGGTCCCTGGCAAGCTGAACCCCTTGCCCGAGCCGACAACCAGTTCGACGGGACTCGCGTCTGGTCGCACCGCGAACTCCCTGCCGCGGGAACCGTCCGCCTTCCGGCGGCGTGGCAGATCCTGTTTGGCGATTTCCGGGGGCGCGTCCGTTTCAGTCGCCGCTTTCACCCCCCCTCGAACGTCACGCCCGACGATCGGCTCTCAATCGTCCTCGATGGAATCAGGGGCAGTGGATCCATATATCTAAACGGCGAATTCCTGGGAAAGATCGAGATCGCGAACACAACCGCAAAATTTGACGTGACCGGAAAGCTTCAGATTAACAGCACGCTTCAGATCGAGCTTGAATTCACTGAAACATCTCCCGCGGCCTCAGCGGGGGGACTCTTCGCTTCCGTCGCCCTCGAAATTGAAAGCCAATAGCGGCCAGGCGGCGGGTTCGGCGTTGCATAGTCAAGCCAAGGAGCATCGGCTTCGGCGCCGACTGCGAGCGGAAAGCGAATCGCCACTTCGTAGGTGTCGGAGCCTGGCTCGGGGTCGTCGAAGGCCAGACGCACATGATCGGAATGCTTTTCGATCGCGACCACCCGAATTCGGCCCCGAATGAAGGTGACCGTCGACAGTTTAAACGGTGCGCCGGCCGCGTAGACGAGCGGCATGCCAGCCTGGAGAAAAATCAGGACCAGACGAATCTCGAAGAAATGACACAAAAGCGGCTCGACGTCGAGGATCACTTTTTCACGCCGTCGAACGCCAGGTGACCTTCGACCTGGCAGTTCTCGGGGTGAAGAGCCCGCTCCCCACGTCGATTGACGAGCGCCGTTTCAACTCCGATGCATGGCTCAGCCGGGTTGGGGGACGACGCACTCGGGCAGGTCATTACGCGGTGAATTCACCAGCGTGCTCACAGGGATACTCTGCATGCCTTCCGAAGGATATGGTTGCAACATCGCCAGCATGTTTTGGGACGTTTGCCGATCATGGTCGAGCCAGCGGCCATAGTCGTGCGCCGCGAGTATGACCGGCATTCGGGTATGCACTGCTTGCATGAGATCGTTGGCTTCAGTTGTAATGATCGTGCAGGTTTCAAGCGCCAAGCCGTCGGGATTCGTCCAACGTTCCCACAGTCCGGCAAAGGCAAACACCGGTACATCGCGAACGCTGATGAAGTAGGGCTGTTTCACCTTCCGACCGGGAATTGCCTGCCATTCATAAAAACCATCGACCGGAATCAAACATCGGCGGTTTTGAAAAGCTGAGCGGAACGCGGGTTTCGTCGCAACGGTCTCGGCTCGCGCGTTGATGAGGCTCGACCCGATCTTGGCATCTTTCGACCAGGACGGAATTAAACCCCATTTGAGCCGGCTCAATTCGCGTCCCTTTCCCTCTGCTGCAGGGCGAACGACGGCGACCGCCTGGGTGGGGGCGATGTTATAGCGCGGCGTCCACTCGATCGGTTCGAGCGCCCCGAAGATCTCTGCCAATTCCACGGGTGAGACACGCAATGTGTATCGACCGCACATAATAAAATCACGACTCGGGATGACCAGGAATTGAAAGTCGATTTCGGCGACACGTGAGAAAGATTATAGTGCATACGTCGGCGTACGGCACCGCCGGCAGGCGGATCGACGAGATTTAAAACTTTCCGGAGAATTGGCATGCGTTGCTTCGCGCGGCAGTTGCCGCACATCCTGATCCTGGTCGGTTGTCTGGCACTCATTTCCCGCAGCACGGCCGGCGAAGACGTCAGCGAACAAGGGCTTGCCAAAATTGCTCCGCGGATGCGGGAGTTTGTCGACGCCCGGCAGATTTCCGGTGCGGTGACACTCGTCGCTCGTCGCGGAAAAATTCTGTATCAGGAAGCCGTGGGCGAAGCTGACATCGCGACACATCGGCCGATGACGAAAGATACGCTTTTCGGAATCGCATCAATGACCAAGCCAATTACGGCCACGGCGATCATGATTTTGCAGGATGAGAAGAAACTGTCGATCGACGACCTGGTGTCGAAGTACATCCCCCAATTCAAAGATGCGCGGATCGGCGACGTTCCTTTAACGCGGGAAATCACGATCCGCGATCTGTTGACGCACACGTCGGGCCTGACAGGGAGCCAGGCGGTGAATGAGTCGCTCGAAAAAAACGCCGGGGAATTGGCCCGACGACCGCTCAAGTTTGAACCGGGGACGAAATGGGAGTACAGCCCCGGTTTGAACGTCTGCGGCCGAATCATCGAGGTCGTTTCAGGACAGACTTACGAAAGCTTTCTCGAGCAGCGTATTTTTTCGCCTTTGAAGATGACGGATACGACGTTTCGCCCCACCGACGAGCAACTCAAGCGAATCGCCCTCTTGTACATGCCCGGCGAAGACAAAAAGTCGATCGTGGCAGCCAAAGGGCAACCATTCGACGGTGCCGTCGCGCGGCCTCCGGGGCCCTCAGGTGGCCTGTTTTCAACGGCCGCAGATTTGTTCCGATTCTACCAAATGGTCTTGAACGGCGGCGAACTTGACAGACATCGGATTGTCTCGAAAGAAGCCATTCAGCAGATGATTACAGTGCAGACGGGCGATTTACAAACTGGCTTTACACCGGGGAATGGCTGGGGACTGGGCTGGTGCATCGTTCGAGATCCTCAGGGAGTTACGAAGATGCTGTCGCGCGGAACCTACGGGCATGGCGGCGCATGGGGAACTCAAGGGTGGATCGATCCCAAGACAGAAACGATTTTCGTGCTGCTGATCCAGCGTAAAGATTTCGGCAACAGCGACGCGTCGGACGTTCGGGGAGCATTCCAGCAATTGGCGGTGGACGCATTGGAGAAGTGAAACTCATTCGCGGGATGTCTCACGGGACCAGGGCCGGTCCGGGATCCTCCGATATGTTTTCTATGGCAGGAGTGGGTGCGTTCTCATTGACGTCGAATCGCTGTCAATTGAAGTCACGGCAGACTCTCCTCGCGGAAACGGCGTGCGGCCACTTCCATTTTCTGCCATATGTATTCGACTGTATTCGGCGCGATTGGGCATTTGCAGCCCATAGGCCGACATCATTTTATGGCGAACGTTCTTCGCCGGCTGACTGGTTTCGATGTCTCGGGAACCCTTTCTGTCGCCGGTGACAGTTCGTGCTGCACCGCGGCGATTGCTCCGTCATCTCACGAAGAATTGGCAGTCAAAGCCCAGAGAACTCCTCGTTGGGTAGCCGCCGATTGACTTCGCGCC
>JAYTRB010000260.1:0-3846 GCA_043746425.1 Planctomycetia bacterium | reverse complement strand
TCGAGAATGTACAACGAGTCAATTTCTGAAAGGCCGTCAGCCGGCACGCGCGAAACATCGAGGTGCCGATCGCTGGCCCCCTTTTCGGTGTACCGCTGGATCTGCATCAAAAGGCTGGGCACGAGGTTGATCGAACAACGGAATTCGGGCACCTCTTTCAGGTGCAGCGCCATTCCGTAATAGTCTTTGGTGCCATGCAGACGGACCCACGGCATCAGCGTTTCGCCGCTTACATCGTCGGGGTAGTACGGTTGATGCTGATGCCAGAAAAAGGCCAGCGAGATTGGCTGCATGCTATAACCGCGACGTTTCTGAGAGCGCCCGCCGGAACTTGGGCAGGCGTCAGGGGACAGGCTTTTTCGACCAACCCGTTGAGCACGAACGACCTAGGCTCATACGGCTCACCGAAAAGCAGTGCCAAACCGATTCCTCCACGGCGGCCCTGCCAGTCAGCTTTATCGGCAATACCGAAACAAACCATGAATATACCCCGGGCGTTAAATTCGGAACAGACAACCTGGATTGCCAACCGTTTGAAATTGGAAATGACGGACTGCCAATCTGCCCCATCGCGCTGTATTCCACTACTGAGTAATCCACTACTGCTTCGCTCTTTGCCCCGCCGGGTTCCCGGAAGGCCGAACCCCAGGGTTTGAATCGAAGGATGAATCCACTCGGCGAATGCGAATTTCATCGGGTGCTTCGACGCCGAGGCGGACTTTGCCGCCGTGGACGGCAACGACAGCGATCTCAATACCGGGTTCGATAAAAATTCGTTCGCCAATCTTGCGGTTCAGAACGAGCATCAGACTCCTCCCTGATTCTGTGGATATGTGATTTGATAATCTTCAGAGCAGTTTGACAAAACGCCTCTCAAATGGCTGCAAGCACCATACTCTTAATATCGAGATGACTTGTATTACGCCGGCCGATCGCAATTCTTCGGGAAATCGTCAGAAAGTCCACCTTATTTCCCGATTTTTTCCAAATCCCCCGAGCCAAAATTCACCCCCCGTTCATGCCTCTTGGTCGATTCTTGATTCCAGATCCTCGACTTGCATTGAGGTTTCGATATCTGAACACAAGTATATGTGAACGAAAGGATAGCAGTTTGGCTGGCACAGTCAAGACCCAGCTTTCGGAAACCAGTTCACGGCATTCAACTTGACATAAGTGGCAATTCAGACATATAGTTCCGTTCGCGAATCGGCCGACAGTAAGTCCTGTTTTCATGGCTCGAGCTGCCCGGTTTGCCGCGAGAGACCAAAATCATGGATGTAACGGATGGCGTGCCGGGCTCGGTCGCCGAACCTCTCGAATTGGAGGCGGGCGGATTGGAAGCAGGCATCGGTGCGTTACCCACCCATTTGCGTCTTCTTTGCGTGGGCAGCGTCGAGCCCTCGTGGGTCAGTCTGACGTTGCAACTCGATGCTCTCGGGTGCGTCGAACCGAACTTCAGGTGGGTTTCTACTGCTAATGAAGCGTTGGCCCTGTTGCGCGACGAAAGCTTCGATTGCCTTTTGGTTCGAGTCAATCCGGGCAGCTATGTCCCTGGGGACGATCCGTTGTCACTCGCCCGCGGAATTCGGGCCGGCGGGTGCGCCGATCCGATCGTGATCGTGACCATCGCAACCAACGACGAGACCTGGGCCGAGGGACTCAGACTCAACGTCGACCTGCTCGTAAGTGCCAAGGGCTGGGAATCGTCGGCGATGGTGCCTGCCATTCAACGGGCCGTCGAGCGCGGACGAATGCTCCACGAAATCGACCGCCTCACCTCTGCCGACCGGCGCCGGCTCGTGCGTGAGCGAGACGAAGCAGAGTACCTGTTGAATCAGCAGCGGCAGATCCTGGTGGCCCTCGAAGACCTCGCCGGTCCGCCGCGTACGGGGGGTGGCGAAACGCTCGGCAATTCCCCGAGCGGTGTTTCCGACCGCTTGCGTTTGCCGACCGAGTTCGACGAGTACTACCAGGAGTTGCTGCGGACGTACGTCATCATGGGTTCCGGCAACCTCGTTGCCGAGATTGTCAAACTTGCCGAACTGTTGTCGCAGGCCGGGCTGACTCCTCGGGAAGTGCTCGATCTGCACCTGGCTCGTGTCGAGCGGCTGGTTCGCGGGCTGGGAAACCGCAGTACCCGGCATGTGATGGCACGCGCTGATCTGCTGGCTCTGGAACTGATGATTCACCTCGGTGAATCCTACCAGCGACGATTACTGCCGCCAGCGGCCGATTCCTCAGGTCAATTTCACCAGTCCACCGACATCGGCCAATTCGGGGCTCCGTAATGTCCGACGATTTGACGACGTTTTCGGAACTGCGTCAGGCTGTGCAAGTATTCGTCGACGAGCGCGACTGGCGACAGTTTCATACACCCAAGAACCTCGCCATGTCGCTGGCAATCGAAGCGGCCGAGTTGATGGAGCACTTCCAGTGGCTAAATGTTGATGAGTCGATAGCACGGGGGTGCGATCCGACGCGACGTGGCGCGATCGCCGATGAAATCGCTGATGTCTGTTGTTATCTTCTAAGTCTGGTGAATGCACTCGACATCGATTTGAGTGAAGCAGTGCAATCGAAACTGATTAAAAACGCCCTTAAATACCCGGTCGAAGAGTTCCGCGGGCGATCTGAACGGCGCGAGGCGTAATCGCAAGCGGCCAGCTTGCATTGGGTTTCTTCGTGACGTTTTGTTTCGCAAAAAATTTGCTATGAGGAATCGCGACCAGCATCGATCAGGGAGTGCTAAATCGCATGGCAGATGAAGTGCCTCACTCGCGGCCCGATCTATCCGAGACCGACGTGCTCTCATCGGCGAACTCCGTTGAGTTCGAGCCCTCAAGTTCAGAGGCGCTTGTCGATGAAATCAGGGAGGTTGCCCAGAAACTGGTCAAAGACCAGACCACTCGTGGCGACCTGAAGATCATCCTCCGCGCAGTTAAGGAACTGCGGTATGCGTTCAAAGTGTTCAAGCCGTTTCGCCTGCGCCGAAAAGTGACGATGTTCGGCTCGGCTCGAACCCCACCCGACCACCTGATTTACCAGATGGGAATCGACTTCGGCCGACAAATGGCGGAAAATGGGTGGATGGTCGTCACGGGCGGAGGTTCGGGAATCATGGAAGCCGGCCACGCCGGCGCCGGTCGCGAGATGTCGTTCGGCCTGAACATCATGCTGCCTTTCGAGCAGGAGGCCAATCGGGTCATCGCCCAGGACGAGAAGCTGATCAACTTCAAGTACTTCTTCACGCGAAAACTTTTGTTCGTCAAGGAAGTGCATGCCATCGTCCTCTTTCCTGGTGGTTTCGGGACACAGGATGAAGGCTTTGAGACGCTGACTCTCGTACAGACGGGGAAGCGCGACCTCATGCCGATCGTATGCGTCGATGAACCAGGAGGGACGTATTGGCAAGCCTGGCAGAGTTTTATTTCCGAGCAACTTCTCAATCGCCATCTCATTTCCGCCGCCGACATGTCGCTCTTTCGCTGTTTTGATTCAGTCGCCGGGGCTGTCGCCGAAGTGTTGCGGTTCTACAGCGTTTACCACAGCATGCGCTACGTTCGCCGCAAACTCGTTTTTCGCCTGAATCGCGAGCCGGGACAAGAGCTGATCGAACGCTTGAATGACGAATTCCGCGATATTATTTCGGGCAAGATCGTCCGCTCAGGTGCGTTGCCGCTGGAATCGGATGACCCGCATCTGGCCGATCTGCCGCGACTCGTCTTCCAATTCAATCGCAAAGACATCGGCCGGCTGCGGCAAATGGTCGATGTCATCAATGATTCTGCGAGTGGTTAATGCAGGACATTGCGAGCATTCAGTTGCTAACAAGCAGCCTGCCGGAAA
>JAYTRB010000259.1:0-3363 GCA_043746425.1 Planctomycetia bacterium | reverse complement strand
GTCACCGACGATTATGAACGCATGGCCCGCATGGGTTGCGTGGCGATCAGCGAGCCGGCGTTCTGGGCTGGTTTCGACCGCGGCAGCGCCGCCAGTTTTCGCGATTATTTCCGCCAGCTCACAGAATTTGAACCGACGCGGGCGGCGGCAGTGGGCATCCAGCACTTCACCTGGTTGTGTATCAATGCCAAGGAAGCCGAGAACGTCTCTCTGTCGCGGGAAGTGATTTCGGTCATTCCTGAGTTTCTCGACAAACCCAACGTTCTGGGAATCGGCGAAATCGGTCTCAATAAGAACACTCCCAATGAATCGACCATCTTTCGCGAGCAGGTCGATCTGGCGTTGAAGACCCGCGAGCTGATCCTGATCCATACGCCGCACCTGAAAGATAAATTCAAAGGCACACGCATGATCGTCGACATGTTGCTCGAAGACGACCGGGTCGAACCCGAGCGAGTCTTAATCGACCACGTCGAAGAACATACCGTGCGCGTCGCCAAAGACGACGGCTTTTGGTGTGCGATGACGCTGTACCCCCTCACCAAATGCACTCCGGCCCGCGCCGCCGACATCATCGAAATGTACGGCGACGAGCGAATCATGGTCAATTCGGCGGGAGACTGGGGCCCGTCGAACCCGCTGGCCGTTCCCGACTTCATTATGGAAATGCGCCGCCGCGGTCACCCCGAATCAAAAATCAAAAAGATCGTCTACGACAACCCGCTCGAATTTTTTCGTCAGGCGCGCAATTTCAGGTTCACCGCGCCTGATACGATTCGCGATCGAGATCAAGTTCCCGCGCGTTGAAAACCCGAGGCTGAAAGCCCGCGCGTTAATTCTGCTTTCTGATCGAATACAGCCGCACTGCGCTGCGGATCAGCAGACGGCCCCCCACCATCGCCGGGGTCGCCAGGCACATGTCATCTTCGGCCAGCGCGTTGACGTGCAGGGGCTGGAATTCGGCTCCCGCGTCAAAGACAAAAGTCGTGCCATATTCGTCGAGGCAAAAGATCTTTCGGCCGTATGCCCAGGGCGAGGCCGTAAACGCCGTGCCATTTGGAATTCGCTTTTTTCCGTACCGCTCTTCGCCGGTTAGCGCGTTGTAGCACGCGAGCAGGCCCTTGTCGTACAAGATGTACATTTGGTCGCCGTAAACGAGCGTAGTGGGGTTATACGGCGCGGCAGTGCGATTGCACCAGACGATCGTTTCGTTGCTGGTCTTATTAGCCGGCAGAGTAATGTCGCCCTCGCCTCCTGCGGCGATGGCGTAAACGGGCCGTTGCCTCAGGTCGAGCACATACCCCGAGCTGACGTACAAGAGGTCCTTTTGCGCGAACGGTGTGCCGATCGTTATGATCGACATGCCTTCCAGCTCCCACAGTAATTTGCCGTCGAGATCGTATGAACGGACGCGCTTTGTTCCGGCGGTGACGACTTCTGTGCGGCGGACATTCTTCCAGACAAAGGGGGTCGACCAATTGCTCTGCTCATCGCGCTCGACGCGCCATAAATCCTTGCCCGTGACAGCATCGAGTGCCAGGATGTACGAACTCTCTTCGTTATCGTTGACGAGAAACAATCGGCCATCGTGAATCGCCGGCGAAGATGCCGTTCCCCAACCGGCGCGCATGGCGTGCGGTGGCAGCAATCTTGACCACAGAGGCTGGCCCTCGAGATCGTAACAGAAGATTCCCACGTTTCCGAAATAGGCATAGACCCGCTCGCCATCGGTGACGGGGGTTTCTGATGCATAACTGTTCTTAATGTGCAGAGGCGTTGCCGGTTTTCCCTGATGTGCCGTTTGCTCCCACAAGAGTTTGCCCGATTCGAGTTCCAGGCAAATCACCTTCCAGACGTGCTCCGAATCGGGTGGCTCGTGTTGTTCGCCTTTGAAGTACAGGCCCTTTTTCGCCTCGGGCGTGGTGCCGTTATTAATCGCGGTCGTCAGAAAAATGCGGTTTCCCCACACGATGGGCGACGACCAGCCGCGGCCGGGTAGATCGACCTTCCATTCAACATTCTCAGTCGCCGACCAGTGATCGGGAAAATTCTCTCCTGCAGCGACCCCGGTCGCGAACGGCCCCCGAAACATGGGCCAGTTGTCGTCGGCTCGGGCGCCGTTTTGCAGCACCGTCGCCATCGCCAAGAAGAAAATGACCGAGCGAAACGGGAAGGACATGGTTTTTTCCTGGTGCAAAATTCTGTTTGTCGAAACGACGGCAAAAAACCATGAAGGGACACACGGCCTGCCGGTGAACTCGGCTGCGTCGCAATGCCAGACGACGTTTGGCTTTACCAGGCTGACTGCAAAATCTCGAGCAGGTCGTGCGCTGTGACCGGTCGTGGATTGACGCGCAAGATGCGTTTGACGGCGAATGCCTTTTCGGCAAACAGCGGCAGTTGATCTTTTGTCACCCCCAGGTCGCGAAGCCGCAACGGAATGCCAATGTCAGACTTCAGTCGCTCGACCGCCGCGACCGCCCGCTCGGCAGCGGCCGATTCGTCGAGGCCTTTGACGTTCTCTCCCAGCAATTCGGCAATCCGTGCGAATCGACTGACTCGAGCAGCGAGATTGAAACGCATCACGAAGGGCAACAAAAGGCCATTGCCCGCCCCGTGCGAACAATGCGTCGCTCCGCCGACCGGGTATTCGAGGGCGTGGACGGCTGCCACGCCGACGTTGGAAAAGGCCATTCCTGCCAAGGTGGCGCCAAACGCCATCGCCTCGCGAGCCGCCAGATCACTCCCGCTGGCGACAGCTTGTCGCAGATTGCCACCGATCAATTCGATGGCGCGCTCGGCCAGCATGTCTCCCATAACATGCCGGCCCTGGTAAATCGTCCGCTCGCCAGGAGGAAGCGGAAATTCCTCGTTGTCGACCGCCGTATACGCTTCGATGGCATGCGTCAGTGCATCGATGCCGCTGTCGGCCGTCACTTTTGGAGGACAACTCACGGTGAGCAAGGGGTCGACGACCGCCAATGCGGGTCGCAGGTAGTTGCTCAGAATGCCGACCTTCATCTGTTTTTCAGTATCGGTAAGAACCGATGCGCCCGAAACTTCAGAGCCGGTTCCGGCCGTCGTCGGCACACAAATCAGCGGACCGATCGGGCCCGGAATCTGGTCGTCACCCACATAGTCGCGGGCCGTCCCGCCGTGTGCCAGAATCGTGGCCACGATCTTGGCCAGATCCATGTTGCTTCCGCCCCCCAGGCCGAGAATCGCCTGCGCTTGAAATCGCCGAGCCTGGGCGACACACGTTTCTGCCAGTGCAATCGGGGGCTCGGGCAGTCCCCCCTCGAATACCTCGACCGAAACACCCGCCGCGGCCAGCGCGCCCCCGACACGGTCGACGAGACCGGC
>JAYTRB010000258.1:0-6196 GCA_043746425.1 Planctomycetia bacterium | reverse complement strand
TCGTCGCTGGTATCATCATCGCTGCTCTCAGCGGGGCGATAGGCCGCCTTGGACGAGGACCCCTCTTCGAGAAAGCTGGTGATGTCGTCATCCGACAATGGTTCGCCCGGCACGCGTTTCTTAACGTCGGCCCCAGGTTCGGCCAGACCCGCTTTAGGGATGTGTTTGACGACGGCGATTCCCTCGGGTGCGGGAACGACAAACTCCACCTGGCAGCGAGGGCAACTCCCTTTCGTGCCGGCCAATTCGTCGTTGATATTCAGTGCCGCCCCGCACTCTTCGCACTTGTAGCGGATCGTCATGCGCGGTTCATCCGGGCTTATTCAAACGGGGGAATGGGGACCGTATTCGCGATATTCCCCAAGTTCTGGAAGACTGTCAGGTTGACACTCGAATTGACGGAATGCACACTGCCGTCGGCAAACAGGTACTGGGCGATGCCGCCGGTGTGGCTGCTGCCCGTATTGTCATAGTGAATCCCCTTATTCACTCCGTAACGGCAACTGAACATCGTCGCGGCCCCGCCCCAGGCCCACCCGTCACTGCTAATCAGCAGCGGGTCGATGGCCTGCTGGAACAATCCGTTCAAGCGCATGACTTCGCCTGCCATGATTACCTGCGACGTCCCATCGGTGATGTCCGCTTGCCGGGTGCTGCTGTTCACGTAAAAAACTCCGCGATGGAGCGAGGCCGGCAAATACGTCGAGAAGGGGTAATTCTGCAGCTGTGCGGGAACGAGATCCCAAACGGCGCGATTGAAGAGATCGTTGAACAGCACGCCCGAGCCGCCGCAGCCGCCGTAGTCGTTGCCCCCCGCGGTAAAGTTGGGGTCAACGCGGAAGCAGTTGTTGAATTTCGTCCGGACATCCATTTCACGTCGTCGCGAAGGACAATAAAATGTGGCGACCTCTTCCTGCGCGGGGAAGAACTGCACCGGGCCGGTTCCCATGTTGACGATGGTGGGATAGGCCCCGTTATACCAGACGTTGTAGTTGAAATTCCACATGGCATAGATATTCCCCTTGTCGAGATGGGGCAGGATGAACAGCATCCAGCTCGACCCATGCAGCCCCGCGCCCGGACCAGTCAGGGGAATGAGCGCCGGAGCGCCGCCAAATACCCCTAAGCCGCCGGCGAAGCCGTTCACCTGGGTCGTCGCCTCTGTAGGCCACGCAAAACGAAACCCGGTTGGCCCAAACGAGCCGCCGTACAAAAGGTTGACTGTCCCTGGGGGAAAGACCTTTTGCGTTCCCTCGTAGTTCTGAAGCGCCAGTCCGATCTGCTTGAGGTTGTTCTGGCATTGCGAGCGCCGCGCCGCCTCGCGTGCGCTCTGTACGGCAGGCAGCAACAGCGAAACGAGTACGGCGATGATCGTAATCACCACCATTAGCTCAATCAGCGTGAATCCTACGCGGCGACTCGACCTGGAAGGAATCCGTCGCATATGTCACCTTTCCCTTTGAAACAAAGGACTTGAAATGTTCGGGCTTCTCCGCCGAAGAACCCGATGATGGCCATCAAATGCAACGATGAAAACCGCACCTTCCGGCAAAATACCGCTGCCTTGGAACGAATGTCGACACGCCACGTTGGGAAACTATCTTATCCGATCCTTCGTCTATGTGAACATCAAATGTCTTCGGACGCAACAAAAAAAGGAAGCTGGCACGACTTTTTTGCGGGTCGCCCCTCTGGAACAGGCGTCATTGACGGTACTCTCGGCACCATCGCGTATTGGTAAATTCTAAGTCATGCTGGACAAAAAGCAGCCCAATCGCACGCATACTTACGGGATTTTGAGGTCAAAGGGGTGCCGACACCCTGGAGCGATTGTATTTTACTTTCCCCTTTCCCGCAGGTACAACAATAGATGTGGGCAGATTTCGATGTCCAGCCGCGAAGCTGGGCCTCGATGTGACGCCAATACTCAGAATCTGGGAGAGCCTTCCGATGCGTGTCGCCTCATTTCGGTCATTCATTGCCTGGGGCTGCCTGGTGCTGACCGTGCCAGGAGCCCTCAATGTTCACGCGGCCGAACCTGATCCCCAGACGACCGGGACGTCTCCGGCGGCTGGCCATTCGGCGCATGGAGAAACCTTCAACGAGGGGCCGAGGCAGCGGGCGTACCTCATCGGAAATACCGGGCTCGTGAGTTTTCCGGTCACCACCACCAGCCCCGACGCGCAAAAGTTCGTCAATCAAGGGGTCGGGCAATTGCACGGATTCTGGTATTTCGAGGCCGAGCGCTCGTTCCGTCAGGCCGCCATGCTCGATTCCCATTGCGCGATGGCGTACTGGGGCATGGCCTTGGCCAATACCAACAATGGCGGGCGGGCGAAAGGATTTCTGACAGAGGCCGTCAAGAGAAAATCGGGAACGACCCCGCGTGAGACCATGTATATCGACGCCCTTGACGCGTACTATGAGGCCGACGCGAAGAAGGACAAAGAGCGGCACGAAGCCTATGCCAAAGCGCTGGAGCGCATCATTTATGAGTTCCCAACCGATATCGAGGCCAAGGCGCTTTTGGGACTGCAGTTGTGGCTCAATCGCAGCCACGGCATCCCCATCAGCAGTCATCTGGCCATCGATGCCCTGTTGAAGGAAGTGCTGGCCGCTCAGCCGCTGCACCCCTGCAATCATTATCGCATCCATTTGTGGGACGACGAACGCGCGATCTTGGCGCTTGATTCGGCCGCTCGCTGTGGTCAATCGGCCCCGGCGATTGCCCACATGTGGCATATGTCGGGCCACATTTTTACACGTCTTGAGCGGTATAACGACGCCGCCTGGCAGCAGGAAGCCTCGGCACGTGTCGATCATGCCTACATGATTCGCGATCGAATTCTGCCGGATCAGATCCACAATTACGCCCACAATAACGAATGGCTGATCCGCGATCTGGGCCATGTCGGTCGTGTCCACGACGCCATTCAACTTGCGCGAAATATGGTCGAGATTCCGCAACATCCCAAATACAATACTTTCAGCGGTGGCAGCGCTCAACTGGGCCGTTTGCGGTTACTCGAAGACCTGGCCAAGTTTGAGCTTTGGGAAGAATTGAGCGTCTGGTGTGAATCGGCTTATATCGAACCGACCGACATACCCGCGCAGCAGGTGCAGCGACAGCGGTTCTTAGGTTTGGCCTATTTGCGAAAAAGAGATTTTGATCGCGGGATTAAGCAGATTCAAGCGCTTGAGGAACGCTTGCGAACCGAACGACATCGTCTGAATCTTCCGGAACCTGCCCTGTCGATGGTGGTCGCCAGTGTGGCGCTGGCAGACGAGCCTCGCCCCGAGCCCGTGACCCTTCCGACGTCCGAAGTCGATGGTCGACTGCGCCCGATCGAACTGGCAATTGACGCGTTGAAAGGATCTCTCGCGATCGAGCAGGGAGATTACAAAGTCGGGCTTCCTTTGCTCAAAAAGGCAGGTGGATTCAATCCGGTTTATCTGGCGAAAATTGAAATGCGGGCCGGTGATCGCGAGCAGGGACTCAGCAGCGGCCGCGATGCCGCCAGGCAACACAAAAATCACGTCCAGCCGCTGGCCGAACTGGTCGAGCTTTTGTGGGAGGCCGGTGAACAGAAGGAGGCTGCCGAACGATTTCAGGATTTGCGTGAGATTTCATCGCACATCGACATCGACGTCCCGGTATTCTCGCGATTGCAGCCGATCGCAGCCAGTCTCAACCTGCCGCCCGACTGGCGTATCGTCAAGCCTGCTGCCGCCGATGTGGGCGATCGCCCCGTGCTCGATTCGCTGGGCCCATTTTTGTGGCAGCCCGCTGCGGCGCCTGAATGGAATCTAAGCGACGGGAAAGGAGGCCACCTTGGTCTGTCGCAGTTCCACGGCAAGCCGGTGGTCGTCATTTTTTTTCTGGGATACCAGTGCCTGCATTGTGCTGAGCAGCTTCAGGCGTTTGCACCGCTGGCCCAAGACTTTCAGCAGGCGGGGATATCGCTGGTGGCGATCAGCAATGACGATGAGGCCGGGCTCGCCAAATCAATCGAGAACTACAAGCCGGGGGTCTTTCCCTTTCCGCTGGCCTCTGATCCGACACTTGAGGTCTTCAAGGCCTACAAAGCCCATGATGACTTCGAGGGGCGACCGCTGCATGCCACGTTCTTCATCGACGGTTCGGGGTTAATCCGCTGGCACGACATTAGTTTCGAGCCCTTCCGCGATGCGCGATTCGTCCTCAATGAGGCGCGCCGGTTGCTCGCCATTTCCGGCGCCAAAATAGCCCCCCCTGCGCCGGCGGGAAATTCCGCGGGAGTTGTCGGGACGTCGGCAGAAAATCTGGCGACACCGGGCACGGCTCCGTAGAGCAGGGTGTCGAAATGAAGAGCGGCAAGTCGGGTGAAGCGCCGCGATTCGCTATGTCATGCAGTGCAGAGGCGTGCAGCCTATTGAAGGCCGCGAATCTTGCGATCGGCCCGGAACATGTTCGAAACGGGAGCCGGCGACCGGCCTGTGCTTTTTCCTGCAGAGCCCGGCGTCGCCTGAGCGCCTGACGAATCGTACGAATAGCTGCGGAATGTTTGCCGTCCAGAGTCACTGGGCGACATCGCGACTGAGGGCTTGCCACCATTCAAGCCGGCCGATGGCGCGGGAGGCAATGCATCGTTCGGTGATTGGGGAACGGTTCCTGTCGGTGCGGCGCACGAGGGAGCACATGATGCCGCGGGGGCGGCACATATTGGCGCCGGCGCGCAGCACGCAGGCGCTGGTGCGCAGCCGCGAGTCTTACAGCCGCAACGAGCCATGGCCACGTCAGAGCAAAGTGCTAAACCCGCAGAACAGAGGACGGCCGCGGCGGCGAACTTCGACATGATTAGTCTCCATTTCATTAAGCGGTCAAAAAGAGTGCCGACAGAAGGCCTCGTATCGCAGTCACGGGGGATTCGTTTGCATTCGCGGGTTGTCAGCATCGTTCATTACAATCGCTAGACAAATTATCGGCCGGGCACGAAGAACAGTTCATTTCACCCTGCTTCAGGTTCGACGTGGTAAATCCCGGAGGCTCTGCGCCTTATTCCGAATCTGACGGATAGGCCGAATCCAGGAAAAGCCCCTATTGAAAGTGGCGCCGATTTGAAGTGCGGGGGAAAAAAATGACCCCGCGTGCGCGCCATGCCCGGGCACAGCGCCGGGCAAATCGCATCAAAATCCCGTCCCGAATTCTTCGGCCCGAACATCCGGCCCGACCCTGAGCCCGGCCGTCTTGTTTTTTGGTTCCATCGAATAGTTGAGGCCCCTGATCATGCCCGAACTCTACGCGGCCCTGCTCATGTTCTAAGCGAACGTCCGCGATTTCCCGAGCGATCGGGCGAACGGAAGGAGCCGTTTTCAGCATCGCGCACAGGTCGCAACGCATTTGAAGCGTGCATGTTATGAGTTACTAGCGGGACTGAATTTCACCGTTGAGGCCGCTTGGCATGCCATTTGTTTTATAGCGAGGAATCGTGTGGGGCCGTTCATCGGTTGGGGGTGCATCCATAATGCAGAAACTGGTTCATGCAGCCGCTGCGTTTTTGATCCTCGTGGGAGTTGCCCAGCCCGGCGAATCAACCGTCCGGCGCCGGGTCGAACCGAAAGTTCAATCGCCGGCTGCTGTTCAATCGCAGCCGTGGATGCTTCATGAGTCAGCCTCGTTTCGCGTTTATTGCCATACGAATCCTGCCGAATGTAAGTGCCTGTCGGAAGCCTGCGAGGCTCTGCGAAAGCAATTGCAGGAAACCTGGCTGGGCGACTCGACCGAAAGCTGGTCGCCACGATGCGACATCGTCGTGCATCGTACCGTTGCCGAATATGTCCGCGTGTTGGGACCGGGGAGCAGTCAGTCGTCAGGTTGCGCGACAATTGACGTCGAAAAAGGACAGGTCGTCAAACGGCGTGTCGATTTGCGTGCGGATGCGGGCGACTGGATGACCTCGTCCCTTCCGCACGAATTAACACATGTGGTGCTTGCCGAAAAATTTGCCGCGAAACAGATACCGCGGTGGGCCGACGAGGGGATGGCAATCCTCAGTGAGCCGGTCGGCCGACAGGCAATTCGCCGCTCGGCCATGCAACGGGCGATTGCCAGCGTTCCGCGCTATTCAGCCGGAGAACTGTTTGCTCTGCAAGACTACCCCACGGCCGAGAGGCGCGACGCCTTTTACGGGCAAAGCGCGTCTTTGGTCGCCCATCT
>JAYTRB010000257.1:0-3324 GCA_043746425.1 Planctomycetia bacterium | reverse complement strand
AACTGGATGACGTTTTGAGATCGTCCGGACCGTTTGCAGAATCCCTCTCCCTGGACCCGGCCCGTATGAATTATGGTTCCTCACCGGAATTCGTGGGTAAAACGTGTCCCATTCCGGGTCAGCTCCGGGTTCGACAGAAGGGGGCGGCGGCACCCCACTCTTAGCGCGGTTATCCGCCGATTTTGAGACATGAATTCCGGAATACTCAGTTTCGTCATTTCCCGCACGAACTGGGGAGATTATACTCGCGACCATCTGCCAAAGGGGAAATTTGTGTCACAAAAAGCCCGTCATCGAGAGCATGTTCGTCGCCGATTAAAGCGGCGCGCACCGCCCGGAGCGCCGCCAGGAAGCCTGACGGTCGATCCTCTTTCGCCGAAGCCCGTCATCCGCCTTTTGGCGTATGGCGCCCAGACGTTCATTGAGACGGCCATCGGCGAGCCCGAAGAGCTTCGGGCGTTTCTAGGACACTGGCCTGTCTGCTGGATCAGCGTCGAAGGTCTCGGAGACGCCACAATTCTTGAGCAGATTGCCGCCATTTTCCAATTGCACGTACTGGCAATGGAAGATGTCGTCAACGCACATCAGCGGGCCAAAGTCGATACATTTGGCGAACGAACATTCATGGTGACGCACGTATTCACCACCACCGATCACTTGCAATCGGAGCAAGTGAGCCTGTTTCTTGGGCCCGATTTCGTAGTGACGTTCCAGGAACGCGCCGGAAGCCCGCTTGAGCCGATTCGCGAACGCATCCGTAAACAGGTGTCTCGCGTCTGCGAATCAGGGGCCGGGTATCTCGCTTATGCGATTCTCGACATTGTCGTCGACAATTATTTTCCGCTTCTTGAATCGTATGGCGAGCGGCTCGAAACGCTCGAAGACCGCATTATTTCACGGCCCGACAGATCGGTCGTTGCCGAAATTCACGAAATGAAACGCGAACTGTTGTTCATTCGACGGGCGATTTGGCCGCAGCGCGAAGCCCTGAATACGCTCGTCCGCGACGATATTCCGCAAATTGGTGCCGAGACGCGATTGTATCTGCGCGATTGTTATGACCACTGCGTGCGGATCATCGACTTGCTCGAAACGTACCGCGAAGTCTGTTCAGATCTCATGGACCTGTACCTGTCGAGCGTCTCGAACCGCATGAATGAGATCATGAAGGTGCTGACGATCATCTCGACTCTGTTTATTCCCCTCACCTTTATCGTGGGCATCTACGGGATGAACTTCGACTCCTCGTCGCCCTACAACCTGCCCGAGCTGAAATGGCGCTTTGGCTATCCGCTGTGCCTGTTGCTGATGGTGGTGATCGCCATCGGACAACTGCTTTTCTTCCGTCGCAAAGGCTGGCTCGGCCAGCCGAAAGCCCCGCCGTGAAGTTCCCCGCAGATCGCAGCTCACCGAGTCGAACCAGGCCAATCGCGATTTTCAGCTACCGGCGCCTGCACCGGCTCCGCCCCCCTGGCCGGCATTATTCACGGCGCCGCCGGGAGTCGTGATGAAACTGAAGGTCTGCACGTCGGTCAGCGCCTGAAAGAGGGGCGCCATTGTAAGTCGAACGTACCTTCGATCGCCTGACACGACGGCCAAAGCGCTCATCGCGACTCCTTCGCTGATGACTGAGATCACGGGCTGATAGCCCACCGCCCCTGGAGCGCCGGCCATGCGACGGTCTTCAACGAAGCGAGCCCCGGCCCGTTGCGCCTCGCGGCTGTTGCCGACGAGACGCTCACGCCGATTGCGGCGCGGGTCGCCCGGCTGCACACGAGGCATTTCTAATAAAGGCATGGCCGCCAGCGCTTTCAACCTGCCATTTGTAAGTGTCACCCGTACGACTTTGTCCTGGTCCGACAACTTGATGGTAAAGCGCTCTTCGATTTCGCGAGGCGAGCCCCGGTAGCGAACGATTTTCAATACGGCCCGCTTACTGACCACGTCTCCTGTAATGTGTCGTACCGTGACCCGATAATCGCCAGACATGCCTTGCGGGCAGACGTAGTTGTCGTGAGTATCCTTTTGATCGGCGCCGTACCCGTCGTGAGTGAAGATTCCTCCGCCATTTGTAACCGGATTGTCGACCGAACAGATCTCGCCCGAGGGTTCTTCAACCAATAGATCGAGGTCGGCCTTTCCGCTCCAGGAGAGCTCCATGACAAGGTCGCGTTTCAGGGCATCGGCCATGACGCGAGCGAGGCGATCGGCGTCTGCGTCTTTGCCGTTCTTGCGAAGCTGTGCTTGCATGTCGCGTGCAGTCTCATCGGCTTCGCGGTGAAGCAGTTCATAGCCGGGATGCCATGCCCGCTGCAAAATTCCTGACGCAGCCCAGCCCACCGCATCGGCGTCGTTGGCCTCGCGAGCCAGTCGTAGCCCCATGGCGTACGGCTCAAGTCGAGTGGGATCGACGGTCGAGGCTTGACGGTACATCGCCAGCGCACGGGACTTGGCCCCGAACCGGGTCAGAAAAGCTGCCGAATAGAGAATATTCGAGATATGCACGGCACTGAAATCGACTGTCGATAGCAGGACTCGCTCAATGTCTTCTGGCGGGGCGCCCGCGCGTTCCATTTCGAGGGCGAGAACGGTGTACATCCAAGGCTGAGCCTGTCCGTGGATCAAAGCCGCATTGATGCAGGCAATTGCCTGCTCGGTCTTTTTCGCCTTGTGCATTCGCAAGACGACGTCGCATACTGCCAGCGGATCGGGGCTGTTTTTGAGGAAATAGTCGTCCCAGAACTTTTCGGAGGACCCTTCGTCGGGGGGAAGAGGAACTTGTGTTGTGGACGGTCGCGCAACATTCCGCGGCGGCTCTTGAGCGGCGCCTGAAACAGAATCAGCGGAAGCAGCCGCTTGAGGCCGATTCCGCTGAGGTCTGTTTGATTTTGGAGCGGGTGATTTAGGATGATCAGGGGATGACGCAGCCTTGTCAGTCCCCTGATTCTCTCGCTTCAGTTGGGATTCACCACTTTTTTTTTGCGGCTCTTCACAGTGTCATTATTAAACTCATCGGCGTCAGAGGACGCCGGCAGCGGATCGGCAACATTCATCATCCCCATCCCGCCACCCATGCCACCCATGCCACCGCCCATGCCACCCATGCCACCGCCCATGCCACCCATTCCACCGCCCATGCCGCCACCCATGCCGCCACCCATGCCGCCACCCATGCCGCCACCCATCATTCCACCACCGCCACCCATCATCATCAGCATTTGTGGTTGTACAATGGGAATGACGAGGTCGCCCACGGGGTAGACTCGGACACTGAGCTTCTCGCCCGCCTTGGCTGACGTCGTGATCTTCATCACTTCATCTTCG
>JAYTRB010000256.1:0-4858 GCA_043746425.1 Planctomycetia bacterium | reverse complement strand
ATTTCATGTGGCCCGTTCGCCGGATCGCGCCAGGCCAGATGTTCGAGCGCGGGCGACGGGGCGGGGGCGCTCTTTTCCTTCGACGCCGGTTCTGGGGCTCCCCGCAGGCTGGTAGCGACGAGCAGCGCCACCGACAGCAGGATCGCGCGAAATCGATTGGTAGACCAGATCATGCGTGTATTATGACGTGCCGTCGTGGAGGAGGGAAATCCGAAATGGAATTGGCCAGGGCAAAGCACTTGTCGAACGGTGTCGAGCGGCATACCCAGGCGGCTGTCTGCTCCCGCGAGCCTGGCGGGTTTTGTGAACACTGTCCCCTTTTTTTAATGAGGCTGCTAGAATCTCTCGGTATGTTTCGTTTCGCCATCAAGAACCTACTGAGCCGTCCGCTGCGCACACTTCTGGCGCTGTGCGGGCTCACCGTGGCAATCGCCGGGATGGTGGGGCTGTTCTCTGTGGCCGAAGGAATCGAAACCTCAGTCGCGGCGACATTTGGAAAGGTGCCAGGGTTGGCCGTCATCCAGGCGGGGGCTCCGATTCCGCTTTTTTCGCGAATGCCAGCGGCGTGGGGCGCCGAAATTGCCCGGCTGCCGGGAGTGCATATCGTTCATCCCGAGGTCTGGGCACGTGCCAACCTCGTCGAAGGCAAGCCATGCTTCAACCCGCCGCGGATGTTATTCGGTTCTGAACTTGAGAAATCGCATCAGCTGCGCTACAGCGTTTACCGTGAAGGCATAAAAGAGGGGCGAATGCTGACTGACGCCGACATGGGAACGCGCCATGCTCTGATCAGCCGGTCCATCGCCGATCAGTTCAAGAAAAAAGTCGGCGATACGCTTCGCGTCGACAGTCTGGAGCTGGAGATTGTGGGCATCTACCAGTGCAATTCGCTGATTCTCGATACGGCGATCATTCTCGACATTGACCTGGTGAGGCAGCTCGCACGGGTCAGCGACGCGTCGGTCAGTTGTTTTTACGTCGAGCCCGCCCTCAACGTCGACCGCGATGAATTGGGGAACCGCATCCGGGAATTGTTCCGCGGCCGAACCGACGAGACCCGCCAATCGCCCCTGCTGATCGCCGGCCTGCTGCCAGAGCGAAGCGACAAGACGGCTGCAAATCCTGTGGGAGCGTTATTCTCGGCGATCGGCGCGGCATCGCGCTCGAAAGACGAATCGGGAAGCGATGAATTGCCCGTCGAAGTCAGGGATTCCAACGATTGGTCGCGGGAATTCAAGAAATTCAGCGCCGACCTCGACATCTTCCTGCTGCTTATGACCGGGATCGGAGTCTCGATCGCCTTCGTCGGCATCGTCAACACCATGCTGATGAGCGTGACTGAGCGCTTTATCGAGTTCGGGATCCTCAAGGCCAACGGCTGGTCGAGCGGCGCCGTGCTGCGGCTGATTGGCTTCGAGAGTGCCCTTCTGGGGCTGGTCGGGGGCTTGGTCGGCGGCGTGCTGGGATACATCGCGACGCTGGTCATCAATGCCAACTGGCCCACACGGATTCACCTTTATGCCGGCCCGCGGCTATTGCTTGGCAGCGTAATCTTCAGCACGGTTCTGGGAGTGCTGGGAGGACTTTACCCGGCCATTCGTGCCGCGCGAATGATGCCCATGGACGCGATCCGCAGAGGCTAATGGGCATGCAGATTGAAGTCGACAATATCTCGAAGACCTATCGGCGAGGGCCGGCTGAAGTTCGCGCTTTGCGCGGCCTTTCGTGCCGCATCGAAGCGGGTGTGCTGACGTTCATCGTCGGCCCATCGGGAAGCGGAAAGAGCAGCTTGCTGTACCTGCTGGGGGCGCTCGATCAACCCACGAGTGGCGAGATCATCTGCCAGGGACGAAGACTGTCGCAGATGACCTCGCGCGAGCGCGACGTTTTTCGCCGCGATCAAGTCGGATTCGTATTCCAAAATTTCAACCTGCTGGCGAACCTGACGGCTGTTGAAAACGTCCTCGTGCCGTTTTTTCCACAGGGGGTCGCGGCGGCACAGCGCGCCAGAGCCCTGGAATTGCTGCGGCGCGTCGGACTGGGCGACCGTCTCGACCACCGTCCGAGTCAATTATCTGGAGGAGAGCAACAGCGGGTCGCAATCGCCCGGGCCTTGCTGAAGCGCCCGAAACTGGTGCTCGCAGATGAGCCCACGGGCGAACTCGACAGTGAGTCGGGCGCCGAGATTTACCGTTACCTGCGGGGGCTGCGCGATGAACAGGGGGCGACGGTGGTCATCGTCACACATGACCGCACACACATTCAGCCGTCCGATAACGTGCTCACCCTGCGTGACGGAAAGCTGGCGGCTTCCTGAGCAACCGTTTGCACATTCGTGCCTCACACGGGTAAACTTGATAAGCAGATTCAAAGTCGCCGAAATGTTTGCGAATCGTGCGAGGCCCATCCCTATGACATCACCCGCCGGCTCCGCGACGGTCTTGCTCATCAGTCGTGATCTGTTCTTCACCAGCAAAGTGACAGGTACGGCCAGCTCTCTGGGTATCGCCGTCCAAGTTGTTTCTAATGCCGAGGCGGCCGCCGCGCACGTCATAGCGGGGGAGTTCTGCTGCATCTTCATCGACCTGGCCGACTTGGGGCTCGACGTGGCGGCATTTTTCGGGCGTCTGGGGGCGCAAGACCGACCGCCGGTGATTGCCTTCGGGTCGCACGTGGCGACGGCCCGACTGCAAGCGGCCCGCGAGGCTGGCTGCGACGATGTCATGCCCCGCAGCCGATTTTCGGCCAGCCTTCCAGATCTGCTGCAAAAATATTGCGGGCCGCCGGCCAAGTGAGGTTCTGGCCGGCGCGAAGTGGTGTGCCAGATTTTTGTCATCCAGCGAAAATGCGGCCGCTCATTCGCGGCCCCAGGTCAGCCGTTTCACGGAGTCTTGCCATGTTCGGAATGCACCCGCTCACGTCAAATCGGCACTCACCAGGGGGGAGCCTCATTTGTGTCGTCGGCTTGCTGCTCACTGTACTTGGCGGTCACATACGTGATGCCCGAGCCCAGGGAAACGTCGGCGGTGTCTACGTCGATCCCGAGGGTATGCTCCGTGAGTCGAACACTCTGTCTGAAGGCGATCTGCAACGGCAACGAGACGACACAGCGTATGAGGGGCAGGCCTCAAAGGCGGTCTCTGCCGCCAGTCCGCTTCGCAAAGTGTCGCTTCGTCGCCTCGAGCAGGCGGTTGCCGGGCTCCACGAGACCGGCAACCCGCTGCCACCCGATATGCGCTATCTGGCGGGACTGACCGCCGTCAAATTCGTATTCGTCTATCCTGAAACGGGCGATGTCGTGGTGGCCGGGCCGGCCGAGGGGTGGAACCTGCTTCCCACAGGCGACATTGTCGGTCGCCGGTCGAACCGGCCCATTCTGCAACTCGACGATCTCGTCGTCGCCTTGCGCTACGCCTTCGCCAGTCAACCTGCCAGCGCCTTTCTGGGATGTTCGATCGAACCCACCGAACAGGGGTTGAAGGCGCACGCGGCTTATGTCCGCGGATTGGCAGGCATTGACGGATCGCAGATTCTGCCGATCATCCGCGGCATGGAACAAGCGATCGGGCCGCAGGACGTTCACACCTACGGCGCCCCCGCGACGAGCCGGTTCGCTCTGCAGATGCTGGCTGCCGACTATCGTTTGAAGCGAATCGCCCTGGCCCACGACCCTTCGCCGTCTAAAAAAGTGCCCAGTTACCTGGATCTCGCCGAGAAGGCCGTTACGGGCGGACCGCAAAGACAGCACCGCTGGTGGTTTGTCGGCCATTACGACGCGATCCGTCATACGCCCGATCGGCTGGCGTTCGAGCTGGAAGGGACCGGCCTGAAAGTCGATACTGCGCCGGCGCAGTTGAAGAACACGGTGAAGAACACCGTGAAGAACACGGCGGCCAAGAACAGTCCCAAGCCCACCAAGGCGGCGGCGCAATTCGCCGACCTGGCAACCAGAAATCTTCCCGACCTTTGCGAAAAAATCGCGCCATTCGCAGAACTACAGAATCTGGTGGGGCTGGCAGTCGCGGGGGTTCTGATCCGGAAGCAGGCCGAGGCAACTTCCGACGAAAACGGAGCCCGCGATGGCGATGAAATCGCGACTGATTCAAGGCAAGAACGCTGGCGTCCTACACATTTTCTCGATGAATCGGCATGCCCGATCGCCAGTTTTGAGACGCCCAGGCACACCCCGCCGCTGGCGAATGCGTGGTTCGTCAAGGGCCAATTCTGGATGTTCTCGGTCAGCGGGGGGGTCGAAATCAATCCTGACGAACTCGCCCGCAGCGACACCCTCAAACCGGCCTGCGATGGAGCGCTGCATGAAGCGCGCCGCCAGGGGCAGGCGGCAGACGCTGCGGAAGCCTGGTGGTGGGACTGACCCCGCTTCGACGCCATTCTTCGGCATGACTCGCGAATCATCGGCGACTCGAGGGCAAAGGCCCGCGGCGCATTCGCTGTGTCATGTCCTGCATCGCCGAGGGCTCCCTTGTTCAGTTCGCTGTTGGCGCCGTGCAATTCATCCAGCACCGCATTTCGGCCACGACGCCGAGCGCTTAACGCACATGAGCCGCGCGTGGTTAGACATATTGCGGCCGCGCCGAGCGGTGCGCGACGGCCACTGGTCGATACTCAAAATCGTCACGATTCGTTCACAACTTCTTAATACTTCGCCTGTTTATGTGGCGCAAATCGTTATGTGGCGTCGGGTCGACTTGCCGGCGTTTTTAGCGAATGAGCTCTGCGCCAAGCGCCACATAACTCTGCGGTTGATCACGACGCTCGGGTTCGTCATCGCCCGGTAACTCACTACATTTCACACTCGGCGTTGACGCGCGACTGTTTCAGAATCCCCGACAGACAC
>JAYTRB010000255.1:0-2139 GCA_043746425.1 Planctomycetia bacterium | reverse complement strand
GGCCGCCCGGTTCGGGGGTTTCGGCCAACCGCTGGGCGAGGTACGCCAGCTGCTCACCGAACCAGTGATTGATTCTCGTCAGTTTTTCCATTGCCTTGTCGTTCGTGCCGGGTTCGTGCGATAAGTCGTGGTGTCCTTCGTCGATTCCCAGCCAGTGCATTTTCGCCTGGCCGACAGAGTTCGTGTATTGCAGCGTGGCGATACGTGTGAAGTCATTAATAAAGCCGTTCACGAGAAGGTCAATCTGCATCTTGCTGATGCGGGGAATGTTGTCGTTTTCTTCCTTGACCCCAGGCTCCAGTTCCGGGAGTTGATGTCCCGCCTTTGCCTGCGCTGCAGCCTGGAGCTCCAATTCCATTTCCCGCACAAAAGTGGCGTGTTCGTCAAGTAACCGACGGTCTTCAGAACCGATCGATGCACTCAGTTTTTTCAGATCCTGGGCGAGATCATCCAACACACTGACCAGAGTTTCGCGATCTTTCATTTCGCCATAGAGTTTGCCGAACATGAGATACGGGTCGTCGATGGGGGCGATCGGCTTATTCGGGCCGGCATAAACCAAGCGCGTCCATGTGTCGGCCCGGTCGGGAACCATCACCCCGAATTCGAGTGACCCAAACCGCGTCTGCGTGGCCGGGTCTTTTTGAAGGTATTGCTTGATTTCCTGATCGATCGAAAGTCCACTGGCCCAGCCGGCCGGCGTATCAGACCCCCCCTGAATATTTCCCGGAAACAGTTCAACCCCGGTCAGCAGACAGCCAATCCCGCGCATGTGGCTGTCGCCGTCGCCGCGCACCTTATCGCAAACGCCGTTGAGAATCAGCGTGCGGTCTAGATAGGGGGCCAGCGGTTTCAGGCTCTCTTTCAGCGTGAAGCTGGGCCCTTCTTCGTTGGGCCAGAACGTGCCCGGCACGACGCCGTTCGGGCTGAACATGACGATCAGCCGCTGTTTTCGCCGCGACTGATTGGCAAACCCGAGGCTGGGCAGATTGAGCAGGAACGGCAATGCCGCGGCGCCCAGGCCAAGATCACGAAGGAACCCTCGGCGCGTGCTACTGTACAGCATAGATCATGACTTCTATCAAAGGGATGAGTCCCAGCGCTCGTCCTGCACATCTTATTTCCGGACCACGTTATTCTCTCTTCCGCGCAGCGCCGACGCAACCATCACTGCTACGACCAGCTTGCGGATGTGAAACGTTTCCACGACGAATGTACGCTGCAATTCGTCGAGCGTCGTTGGGCCGTAGGCCCGCACTGATTGCTGGACCAGATGGTGGAACAACTGGTCGATGAAGGCTGCCTGAGATTCTGTATTGCCGGCCAGAAACTCGGCCAGTTCCCGGGCGCCGTTCACTCTGATGACGGCGCCGGCACGCGTATGGTAACTCCCCGTCGCGTCCACCGTCTGGTCGCGATCTTTCTCTCGATATCGGCCGATGGCGTCAAAGTTCTCCAGCGTGAAACCCAGCGGATTGATAATTCCGTGGCAGCTCATGCACGTCGTCGCTTGCGTCTGCAATATGACCCGCTCGCGCGTCGTCAGCCGCGGATGCAATTCGACCGGCAGCGGAACCACCGCTTCAGGGGGTGGTCGCAAGGTTTGCCCCAGCATGCCCCGCACGAGAAACACACCGCGATGAATCGGCGACGTCTCGCGCGTATAGGCAAAGCTCGCCAGCAGGTAGGGGTGGGTCAACACGCCGGCCCGGCGACTCTCTAGCAGCCGGACTTTGGTGAAATCAGCTTCGGCGGGTAGCTGGGCCCCGTAGAATGGACCCAGCCGGCCATTAAGGTACAAGTCTTCGGACAACAGCAATTGTCGGAAGTCGGATCCCTCTGACGATACGACATCATCCAGAAACAGCTCCAGCGATGTCCGCAGATCGGAAATGACAGCCACATCGAATCCGGGAAAAGTCTGCACGTCTTTGGTCAGATCGCGACTCGCGTCAGCTTTCAGCCAGGTCAATAAAAACTCGCGCACCTTAGCTTTCGCCCGCCGATCAGACAGCATCCGCTCTGCCATCTGCGCCACCTGCGGGCGTAACCGGCCTTCCGGCGAGGGGGGCGGTTTAGGTGATTACGCAGGGATTGGGTTCGGCACGTAGTTTCTGATCAGCACCCGGTTTGAGTGGA
>JAYTRB010000254.1:0-2451 GCA_043746425.1 Planctomycetia bacterium | reverse complement strand
GAGGGCTACTTTCCACGCGGTGCAGGAATGGTTCGATTGAGAATGGCGGCCACCTGCCGCATTTGTCGTACGACGGCGGCATATTGGTCGGGCAATAGCGCCTGCGGCCCGTCACTCATCGCCTTCTCGGGACAACTGTGAACTTCAATATGAACACCATCGGCCCCGGCCGCCACGGCCGCCAGCGACATCGCCGGAATCAGGTCAGGACGCCCCGTCGCGTGACTGGGGTCGACAATGATTGGCAGATGGCTCTGCCCTTTCGCGTTAGGAACGATCGAAAGATCGAGCAGATTTCTGGTCGATGAATCGAAGCTGCGCACTCCCCGTTCACAGAGAATCACGCGCTTGTTGCCCCCCGCCAGAATATACTCGGCCGACATTAACAGATCGGTGAGCGTGGCGCTCATTCCCCGCTTGAGCAACACCGGGCGCTTCGTTTGCCCGACTTCATTCAGCAGATTGAAATTTTGCATGTTCCGGGCGCCGATTTGAAAAATATCGGTGTACCGGTCGACCAGCGAGACCTGTCGGGGGTCCATCACTTCGGTAACCACCGGCATTTGCAGTTCGTCTCCCACTTCGCGCAGAATCGCCAGCCCTTCTTCACCCAGCCCCTGAAAACTGTAGGGACTGGTCCGCGGCTTATATGCCCCGCCGCGAAGAATGTTGGCCCCCGCCAGCTTGACCTGTCGAGCGATGTCGAGCAGAATCTCGCGACCCTCGATCGCGCACGGACCGGCGATCATCGCCAGCGAACCCCCGCCGACGTTCACGCCGAAACCTACGTCGATGACCGAATCTTCGGCCTGGTATTCGCGACTGGCCAGCTTGAAGGGCTTGAGGATCGGGACGACTTCTTCGACACCGGGAATTGCCGCCAGAGGCGCATTCCGCACAATGTCTTCCTCGCCAATCACACCAATGACGGTACGTTTGATTCCGCGACTGACATCGGTCCGCAGGCCCATGTCATGAATCGAGGCCACAATGTGGTCGATCTGTTCCTGAGTCGAATATGGTTTGACGACGATAATCATTCTACTGGTGCGCTCCGGGGATAAGAACCCAGCAACTCAAGGCGAACGGCCTTTCGCTCAAGCTCGGCCAGGACGCGCTTCGTGCGGGCATCTGCCGCGTGTCCTTCAAACTCAAGAAAGAACAAATAGCCGGCTTCGGGTCCTCGGAGCGGAAAGGATTCAATCCAGGTGAGATTGAGATTACTCTTTTTAAACGCTGCGAGCGCCTCGGCCAGCGACCCAGGCTTGTGTGGAATCTGCAGGAGGATCGCCGTCTTGTCGTCGCCCGTGGGGCGCGTCGCCTCATCGCCAATGATGGCAAACCGAGTGACATTGCACTTGTTATCTTCGATGTTTTCGGCGATGACCTGCAATTCATACTGTACCGCGGCCAAGCGGCTCGCGACCGCCGCCGCGCCAAACTTGTCGCGCGCCAACTGCGCCGCCGTAGAGGTGCTCGTCACCTCAATCAAACGCGACTGCGGCATGTTGCGGCTCAACCAGTCGCGACATTGCGAAAGGGCCTGCGGTTTACTGTAAATTTCGGTAATCTCGCTGCGCTGGCAGCGCGCCATCAGGTTATGATGAATCGCCAGCTGCACTTCCCCACAAATCTTCAGGGGCAGCCGCGTAAACATGTCCAAGGTGTCGACCACCCGCCCGTCAGTGCTGTTTTCGATCGGCGCGATGCCATACGCGGCATGCCCGCGATTCACCTCTTCGAAGACGGCAGCGATGTTATTCACGGGAATGAAAGTCGCCGACATCCCGAACCGCTCGAGAGCCGCCAAATGCGTGAAACTATATGCCGGACCAAGATAGGCAATTTTCAGGGTATTCACGACGCTGCGGGCACCGCCAATCAGTTCGCGAAAGATTCCGCGAACGGCAGCCTGTGACAACGGCCCGGGGTTGCTTTTTTCGATGAGTTCGGTCAGATGCTCATCAGCAATTGGCGAAAACAACAGCTTTTGGGGATTGATATCTCCCTCGATCCGCTTCACGGTCAACGCTGCCCGCCGGCTCGCCAGCTTGAGGATTTCCCGGTCTAATCGCCGAACTTCGGAATCCGCGGCTGCCGCCGTTTCTTTCGGCTGGGAGGCGTGCGGAACCGGGTGCTTCGATTTGGCTGGCTTTGCAGCGGCGGCGCGGCCGTGCTTCGAGTCTTTCTTGGCCATTCGTGTCTTTCCGGCAAGCAATTACCGATCGTGTCGGCACTCCGTTGCCTCCATAACGTCAATTCTCGGTTGACTTTTGTACTGGCCGCCCGAACGGGTGTCAAGCAGCCGCAAAGCAGGAAACAGCGAAAACCTCGGAGAATGCTACGAATTGAGGGCGAACGACTTAGACCACTGGCCAATCTGGCAGTCGCGAGGCGATTGACCCTTCCTCACAGAGTTGCCAATTTGGCACGAACACGCCTACCGGCTAT
>JAYTRB010000253.1:0-4471 GCA_043746425.1 Planctomycetia bacterium | reverse complement strand
ATCTCGTCGCTTAAGCGCGTAACGTATGGCACGTCGATCTTGACCGTGCGGTCGCGCAGCGCCTCCATGAACTCGTTTGACTGCAATTTGCGGTACTCGGGCTCGTTGGTGTGCCCAAGAATGACCGTGTCGATGTCAGTCTGCGGGAACTTCTTAGGCTTGATCTTGTGCTCTTGCGAGGCCCCCAGAAGGTCGTACAGAAAGGCCACGTCGAGTTTTAGAACTTCAATGAACTCAATCAGTCCCCGGTTGGCGATATTGAATTCGCCGTCGAAGTTGAACGCCCGCGGATCACTCTCGCTGCCATACTCGGCGATCTTGCGATAATTGATGTCGCCCGTCAGTTCGGTCGAATCCTGATTTTTCTCGTCTTTCGGCTGGAACGTGCCGATTCCGAAGCGATCGGCCTCGGAAAGGAAGACGCGATGGACCACGACATCTTCCATCACCTTTGTCCAGTTGCCTTCAGCCACTTTGAGCCGCTCGTTGTACATGAACCGGCACAAAGGACACAGATCGCCTGCGATTTCGACGCGATGCGCCTCGGGGTCGCCAGAATGCGACTCATTAAGGAACTCGGCGATAGCCTGCCGGTCGTCGGGGGGCACCAGGTGCAGCGGCTCTTCGCGCATCGGGCACCAGGTAATGGTCCCCGAGGGCTCTTTCCAGCCGTAGGAGTACAGAGCGCCGGCGTCGGTCTGGCTGTAGCGTTCGAGGCCGCGCTTCAGAAGCCGGGCGATCGTACTCTTTGAACTTCCGACCGGACCATGCAGCAATAGCACGCGACGTTCGCTGCCATAGCCCAAGGCTGCGCTTTTGAAGACGTTAACCAACTCCATGAGCGGCTTGGTGAGACCAAAAATGGCGTCTCGACCGTCGTTGTCGGGGTCGTCGAAGAACGAGTGCCGGACAAGGTTCTCTTTACTCCCCTCGATCGGGTAGCTTTCGTTCGAGATGACCATGTCGTACAAACGCTGGAAGGCGTTGCGCGTTACCCCGGGGCTCTGGCAGACCGTGTCGAGATAATCAGTGAACGACCCCTCCCAATGCTCATGGCGGTAGGCATCGGGGTTCTTGCGCTCACTCAGCTGTTTGAGTATTGTGCGTCCATCACCCACGGCACACGCTCCTTTTGAAATTGGCGGGATGGGATCCTTCACACCCTCGTCGTGGCATCAACGACGCGGTTCAAGAGGCGCAGGCTCAAACGCCGCGCCAAGGTATTCCGCGAGGAAGAACACGGCGGGGGTGGGTGACCGTCCATGGTCAGATCGCCAAATTGTTAATATGGGATTTTCCGCAGACCGGACTGTTGAAGCCCGGTCATTGCTGAGGCGGCAATTCTCTGCGACTGCCGTCTGGTTTGGGCAAACCACACTGTATTATCGCTCAATCGGCCAATTCCTGCAATACCGATGCGCGCCGCCGCGCGCTGTCGAAATGTCAAAGTCAGTTTCTCAGACCGAACCGAAGTCGTTGACTCACAAGCCGGATGCGTGCACGTCCCACAACGACACCGCGGTTTGTATTCCATTCAAACGATTCAAAACAATCAGTGTTTGGACATTTGTTGCGGCAAGTTTGCAGGCCACCGACTCATCGACACGCATCATTCGCTGGCGCTCGGCCATTCGATCTGATCGAATAATTCGCGCAGTCGTGCTCCGCGCGGCGGATGAATCATGGCGACGTGCGCGACTCGTCCCAGCAGATGTTCACGAAAACTTTTCGATCCCTCGCGGTTCTGGCTATTGGGTCCGTGCTGTGCGCAGTTGTGGAGAATGGCTTTCAAACGGTCCACTTCTTCGCGGGGCACGTTCACATGCTGGTTGACGACGATCCCCGTCACCTCCTGACGGCAACCGCTGCGCATCACCCGTGTCTTGCGGCGACGGATCGAGAAACCTTCGTCCAGGACGATTGCGCACACGAGCACGCGGAACCGCGGCAGACTGCGCTCGAATTGATAGTCTCCCGAGAAAATCAGATCGTCTGCATAACGGGTATAGTTGACGCCCACGACCCGCGCCAGACCGGCAAGTCGGCAATCGAGGCGATAGCAGCACAGGTTGGCCAATGCGGGAGAAGTCGGGGCACCTTGAGGGAGATGCGGCACTTCAAACGGCAACCGGGCTGTGTTGAAATCGCACCTCGAAGCGGCAGCCAGCACATCGCGCGGCACTGAGTTCGTGCACAAGCCCGTGAGCAGTCGCGCGACGATCTCAGGATAACCCACAGTGCGGAACAACGCCTGCACGCGACTGCTGCGGACTGACGGAAAGAAGTCGCACAAATCGATGCGTAAGACGACCCGTTGTCCAACGTGCGGCGCCGCACAACTGACGGTAGAAAACCCAGCTCGAAACGCGTGCGCCGCGGCGTGGGGCATAAGCCCGTTCAGTATCTCATCGAGTATACGTCGCTGGATTCTTTTCAACCGCGGTTTGGGCACTTCCAATAATCGCTTGCGGACTGTGGACTTAGGCATCCAGAGATAGCGGTAGTGCCGCAACGGGCAAACCGGATGAAACCGCTCTCGGCCGCGACAATCGGCGAACCACTCAAGTTCCGCCCCCGAGATTTCGAGCCAGCGCGCCAATTCGACAGTGGTTGTCAACCCGGGTATGTCGGCGACAAGACGAAGCCCCTTCGCGGCAGCCATCTGTGGATGAGGCAGAGTCAGGAGATTCAGCGAAGCCGCCCTGGGGGCTGATTCGTCGCTGAGGCGCTGCTGAACCTTCCCAAACGATCGATCGGAAGTGAGAAAGGAGGTCAGTCGGAAGAACGTGGGCGGGGGCGGATCAGTGCCGAATTGAATCAAAATCCTTTCGACAAGCGCCCGTAACCATTTTTTTGGTTGTGGGATGCCCAACACCATCGCCAGTCGAGCCGCCATGTCATCTTTCGACCAACGACCTGCAAGCAGCGCCGTTGCCAATCCCCGAGCAATACGCAGATTGACGCAATGCTTGTGCGACATGGTAAAAAAGGACGGGGCGCCCCGCAGAGTGTAGTGCGGCGTGAGCAATCCTGCGTGCAGCGCAGCTCGGCTCACGCCACGAAATCGTCACGGTACTAGAGGTTCGTCGGGGTTACCCCGACGAGATGAAGTCACAAACAGCGTTTGCGTTTCACCAACCGAGACGCCGCCGTCCGGTCGTTTACAGTACGATCGCTCGGAGAGAGCGTCAAGTTCGGGTCGAGGCACGTTTCAAATCGCGAGAGTGAGGAAGCGCCCCAGTCGATTAATTCTTCGCTCGCGTACTTGACGACCGCGCAAACAAAAACGCGCCGGCTGATTGTCAGTCGGCGCGCTGGGTCAAATCCCGTCCGGATCAAATTGTGCGTAGGAAAAATAAATTTGTACGAATGACGAAGCCTCGGACGGGCAAACACCCGCAACCAATTTCTATGCCAAGTTGCAAAGCAGAGGTGTCACTTAAATGCCAGCGGCGACCATGGTCGCCGCGGCGACTTGCAGGGGTTCTTCTGGGCGGCGTTCAGCACGGTAAACGCGGCATTCGTCGGGGGCGACAATCCCCAAACGGACGCGATTCCCCGAAACTTCGAGAACCTGCAGCACGATGTCGCCGTCGATGGCGATCTTCTCACCCAATTTTCGACTGAGAACAAGCATCATTTCCTCCTTGAAATTTTTGACTGAGAAGCTGTTCCACAGATGCCCGACTTCGATGCCGCTAATTTGACGCAGGTTTCATACCAATTCTGAAGAATCAATGGATAAGTTGACGCAACGAATTTAGCATCAATATGTTATGTCTTTAGTATCTAAAATGTGCATTTTCTGTCGTGGCTGAATGTTGTTCCATTTCGCTCCAAGATGGCCGTTCTGAAGACACTTTACACATAACAACGATCAGCGGCGCTTCGGTGCGACCGAGCCATCAAGGCGACCATAACGCCGAAGCTGGGGCCAAAACTGTGCCACGAGGATGACGACCAGGATGGTTCCCACTCCGCCGCTGACGGCTGAAACCGTCGGGCCGAATGACTTGTCGGAGTCACGGCCGAACAGGTCTGCCACCATTCCCGATTCAAACTCACCCAGCTCATTCGAGATGCCGATGAACATGCCGTTGACGGCAGAGACGCGTCCCCGCATGTCATCGGGAGTCAAGAGTTGCACGAGGGTGTGGCGAATTACGACGCTGATCATGTCGAGGGCTCCGAGCAGGAACAGCATTCCCAGCGATAAACTAAAGACGCGCGAGAGTCCAAAAACGATCGTCGCCACCCCGAACCCGGCGACTGACCAGAGAAGCGCTCGGCCGGCTTTTTCGATCGGCGGACGATGCGCGAGATAAAATGACATGCATACCGCGCCCAGTCCGGGAGCGGCGCGCATCCACCCGAAGCTGGTGGGGCCGACCTCCAGAATTTCTTTCGCGTATCCGGGAAGGAGCGCTGTCACCCCCCCCAGCAAGACCGCGAACATATCGAGCGTGATCGC
>JAYTRB010000252.1:0-6906 GCA_043746425.1 Planctomycetia bacterium | reverse complement strand
GATGCAGAGCAGACAGATCAAAGCGGGACGGAGGGACAAAAAAATTGAGATCGGGGCAAAAAATAGTGTCTCCATGTACACATATCGCCGGGCCTCTGCAACTCGTATCACCGCGCGTTTTGTGCCAGATTTCCAAACAAAGATTTGTCATATCTATTTGATAAATAAAACGTTGCATCACGACCATCGAAGCCGCGTCAATTTCGGCCGGACGGAGTTAAGCACCATGTTAAACATTGCCGATAAAGACACCAAGGTTGAGTTTAACGGTTGTAGGGGCGGACTGCGCTGATTCAGTCTAAATGGCTTCAGTCCCTGTAACTGGAACGCATTTGTTGTTGGGAGAAACCCTCTTGCACGCTCTCACTCAGCTTCGGCGAACGTATACGACTGGATGGGCGATCTTCGCCTTGGCCCTTCCACTCTGCATGTTGATATTGGCGATTGAAGTGTCGGCCGCACCGCCGCAAGGCTTCATTCCGCTGGGAGCCAGGAACAAGAAGAATATTATTGACCCCGAGACCGGGGTCGTGAATTCCGACGATCCAGAAGAAGCGGATGCCGCGGATCAGGGCCCCAGGGTCAAGATGCATCTCAATTACATTGCGGCTCCGTGGAGCAAGGTTCTCAAGGATTTTGCAGAGGCGACACAGACCGAACTGGTGGCCGATCGCATTCCCAGGCAGAAGTTTAACCGCTTCGATACCAAGGTCTATGACCGCGACGACACGCTCAAAATTCTCAATCAAGAGCTGGCGAAACAGAATTTTCGGTTGCAGTTCAAAGGGCGCTTTCTGGTCCTTAACTCGTTGTACGAATTCAGGCATGAATACCCCGCCGCAGTTCTGAGGGGAGACTACCGCAACGCCGAAGATTCTTCCGAGGGGGATGCGAATGACGTCAACCCAGAGGCTTCAGAAAACAGCAATGCGCCCAGGAAGCCGGTCACACACAGTTCGGTTCACGTGAAAAGGCCTCCGCAATCGACAAATCTCTTGCGCGGCAAGGTGGTTCAAGCTTCAGCCGAGGAAAACGCCCCTTCCGAAGGGGCCGTTGAAGCGGCACCCGAGGTGCAGGAACCGACCGTCACCACCGTTCGCCTGCAGGCCCGCGACGCCGTGACAGTTTCAAAAGTGATTTTCAAGGCCTTCAAACCGCAAGCCGAGTTGGTCGATGATGGCCCGCGCGGCCTGGAAGGCTTCCTGGTGCGGTACCCCCCTTCCAAAGGAAGCCGGAAGGAATCGCGAAATCAAAACGGACCCGTAGGTCCTCGATTCACTATCGGAATCGATCAGAAGAAAAACCAGTTGGTGGTCGAAGCCAGCCCCCAGGAGACGCGCGGGGTCGTCAAACTGATCAAGACGCTCGACACGGTGCCGCCGAATCCACAGGCCACAACCCGAGCAATTGCCACGAATAAAGACGCCGGAAAACTCGCAGCCGCCCTTCAGCCAGGCCTCGACCGACTGGCCAGCGCGACGCGCGTCGTGTCGAGACAATCCTCGCAACGAACGCGTGGTGGCGACGACGAGCTGGAGCGCGATGACGATCAGTCGGCGCCAGCGGAAGAACGGGTTATGCCGCAGCGCGGCGGTGCACCACGCCGCGATTTGCGCGGCGAAACCGATGACGGGGCCCGAACCGGAGTACCGCAAGCATTGACCAAGAGTATCAAAGGCGAGGTGAAGGTCGAATCGGTTCCCGATCTGGGGATTATGGTCGTCACGGGCAATGAGAATGATGTCGAGGCGGTTATGGCGGTGATTCAGGAGATAGAAAAGCTCAGCGCGGGAACGGCCCCAGAAGTGCGCGTTGCCTTTCTGCGGCACGTCTCGAGCGAGGCCCTGGCGACTCTCTTGACAAGCGTCTATGAGCAGCTGGGCAAGGTGCGCAATGCCACTGTTCAGCAGTCGCAGGCGATTACGGTTTTTCCGGTGTCGCGGCCGAATGCGATTCTGATTGTGGCTTCTAAGGCCGACATGCCAGCTGTGTACGAGTTGGTTGATGAACTGGATCAGCCGAGTGATCCGACGAGCGAATTTCAGGTCTTCCGGTTGAAGCACGCCGTGCCTTCGCAGGTGGTTGAAAAAATTGAAAAGATGTACCCGCCGCAGCAACAAGCACCGGGCGCTCAGGGGCAAGGAGGAACAGGGCTTATTCCGCGGGTGCGGATTATTGATGACCTGCGAACGAATTCAGTAATTGTGCAGGCTCGTCCGCGCGACATGCGCGAAGTAGCGCTAATGATTCAAAAACTCGATGCGGCTGATACCGCATCGGTTTCTCGGCTGCGAATATTCCCGCTCTCGAACGCCGTCGCCGACGATCTGGCGACAACGCTCAATAACGCGATTCAAAGCGTCCTGGGACCGCCCCGGGCGGCAGGCGGATCTGCGCCAGGGAACCAGCAGGGTCAAGGCGGTTTTCAAGGAGGGGGGGGCGGCGGTCCCCAGGGGGGCGGGTCGGCCGAGCTCCGGGAAGTTAAGTCGACGATCCTCGAGTTTTTGCGAGGCGAAGGCGTTGATGAACGAGAGATTCGTTCGGGAATTCTCGCCGACATTCGGATTACCGCCGATCTGCGGACCAACAGCCTGGTGATTACCGCTCCCGTGGAAAGCATGGACCTGATCGAGGAACTGGTCAAGCGCCTCGACAAACCCACAGCGGCCGTCGCGGCGATCAAGGTCTTCTCGCTGGAAAAGAGCGACGCGACGGCGATGCGGACATTGCTTGAAGGTTTGTTCGGCGTGCAACGACAAGGCCAGGGGGGCCAAGGCGGGCAAGGGCAGGGGCAGGCGCCAGGAATGCTACTCGCCGACGCTGAAGACATTAGCAGCATGCTCATTCCCCTGCGTTTCTCGGTTGACGTACGCACCAATAGCGTCATCGCCATCGGCGGGGCCGAGGCCCTGAACGTCGTCGAAGCGGTGTTGTTGCGTCTCGACGAAAGCGATATTCGGCAGCGGAAGAACGAGGTGTACCGGTTGAAGAACAGCTTTGCGCCGAACGTCGCAGCGGCAGTCAGCCAGTTTCTGCAGACCCAAAGAAACGCCATCACCACGGCAGACCCCGCGTTGGTGAGTCCCTTTGAACAGATCGAACGCGAAGTGATCGTCGTTGCGGAACAGGGGAGCAACAGTCTGTTGATCAGCGCCACGCCACGCTATTTCGAGGACATCCGCAAGATCATTCTCCAACTCGACAAGCCCCCCAAGCAGGTTTTCATCCAGGGGCTCATTGTGGAAGTCGCTCTACAGAATCTCGACGAATTCGGCATGGAGTTTGGATTGCAGGATTCGATTTTGTTTCGTCGCGGCGCCCTTCCGGCTCCCACGCTCTTGAATACGACGACCACTGCCGTAACGGGTCTGCAGACCACAACACAGCAAATCATTTCTGAATCAGCGACTCCAGGTTTTGCGTTCAGCGGCCAGCCATTGGGAAACAATACCTCTCCGACGGTGAATCAGAATTCGATCGGCAGCCAGAGCTTTACGACATTAGGGACGGGGCTGGTCACCAACGGGCAGAACTACGGCGGACTGGTGTTGCAGGCCGGTTCTGAAAACATCAACTTTTTGCTGCGGGCGCTGGCTCAAAGAACGCGTGTCGACATATTGAGCCGGCCGCAGATCCGCACGATGGATAATATGTTCGCCCAGATTCAGGTCGGACAGGAAATTCCTCGTATCAGTGCCTTCCAATCCAACGCCACCACGGGCGTTGCCTCGCCGCTCGTCCAGCAGCGGGCGATCGGCATTATTCTGCAGGTTACACCACGCATCAGCCCCGACGGGTTGGTCGTCATGGAATTGCTGGCCCGCAAGGATGACCTCGATACGAAGGGGGTTACGCTCGTCACAAACTCGAACGGCAGTACGATTACCTCGCCGATCATCAACACGACCAACGCCCAGGCGACAATCGCCGTGCATACAGGCCAGACCGTCATTTTTGGGGGCATGATCACCAAGAACGACACATCGATCGAGCGCAAAGTGCCGGTGCTGGGAGACATTCCCGTACTTGGAAATGCGTTTCGGTATGACTTTAAACAGACGAGCCGAACCGAACTGTTGATCTTCCTGACCCCTCGCGTCATCACCAACGACGATGACGCCGAAATGCTCAAGCAGATCGAGATGGAACGTCTGAACTTCATCGAATCCGACGCCGAGCGCATCCACGGACCGCTCTTCGGCATGCCGCCTGTCCCGGACCAGAAGGGCATGGTTCCCGACGAATCCCCGACGATTCCTGATTCACAGTCAATTCCGTCAGGGAAAAACTCGCGAGGTGTGCCGCCGGCACCAGAGCCGAACATTCCGCCGTCGCGGCTGCCAGCGACTGACGACAATGAACCCCCGGCGGTGCCCGCGATTGACGGCGATGCCGGGAACGGAGCTGCGCAGATTCGAAATGAAGATGACGAAGATCTTGACGCGGCGTTTATCCAGACGAATTACCAGGCCCCACCTAAGAAAGGCGACACCGCCGGGCGCGCCCGATTGGTGCCGTCGGCTCGGAAGTCCGCCGGTGAGAGCACTGCCACTCTAAAATCTAAAAACCTGAGTGCTCCCGGCACCGTGAAGCAGAAACGAAAACGGCGTGAAGAAGAGGAACCCAAGCCTGGCCGGCACTTGTTGCCTGCAATTTCGGAATAGGTGCTTGCATGAACAGAATAAAAATTCACTCGGTGCAGATGGCCGTACTGATTTGCAGTATGGCAGGGTGCGCGATGCCTGGCTGGTTGAAGTCAGGTAAGGATAATTTTCCGAATACGGGAGCGACGAATCCCTTGATCCGGATTCTGCCGATGTGGCAGCCCGCGGAAGGAGTTTTCGACGGAAGGCCCTCACGCGGGTTTTACGGACAGATCTTCTTCCTGGGCCAAAAAGACGATGTTGCACCCGCCACGGTTAAGGGCACCGCGTGGATCTATGTCTTCGACGACCAGGGGACTCCTGAAGAACAGACCAAGCCCATTCGCATTTGGAAATACGAAAGCAATACCTGGAATGCCTTGCTCTCGAAGGGGCCGCTGGGAGCGACGTACAGCGTTTTCATTCCCTACACGCGGCCTGGGCATCATGAGGCGAAATGCGCACTTCGTGTGTGCTTCACGCCCGAGGGGAGCCCCCCCGTCAATTCTGAGATGCTGACCGTCGTTCTTCCTGGAACAAAGAAGAAGTCGAATTCAGAAGATGACCCGACCGATAGCGGCGACGTCGCCGCATTTGCGCCCGTAGCGGTTCAATCAACTCGACGTGCGCATGACCCCGTGAATTCGCTCCCTACACTTGATGAGCTGCAAAAACTTCGACAGCGACGATCGTCAGCGCCTCGTTTGACGGCCGCCGATCGTGATCGAATTATTCACGAAGTGCAGTCGCGGCTCGAATCGGAACCTCGGGGCGAGCGTGCAGAATTCGCACCTGAGTCGACTGAGAATCCGTCGGCCAAGCGTTCTGACGCGCTGCAACAGACGTCTGAAAGAACGGCTTCGACAGGCCGGTTATCACGGAATCCTCTGGCTGACGAGGGGGACATCGATCCGCCAGAGCCCGAGCATGCAAATTCCGAGGATGTCTCAATTGATCGGAGCCAAGAGACCACCCTGAAACAAGATCTTGATGACCGTGACAGTGACGGCGCGCCGCCCTCTCGCGCGAATGCTCGGCAGTTGCGCCGTCAAACGCAGCAGAAGCCAAGCACAATGACCGGCAAGGGGCACTTGTTGGAAGAAGCCCAAACACGAGGAACCGCAACCGGAATCCGCAGAAGCAATCCGATTTACACGATTAAATTACCTGAATCCTTGACGGCCGGATCGTAATGTTCGCGATCAGCGTCTTCAGGCGATTCCAAATATATAGACACCGCGCGCACCGAGTTTTCTTTTCCCGCGAATTTTAGCGACTTTTGTGCGGTGCCAGTCTGCTTTCTGGAAGTCTGGCAAGCAACTCACCCACCGTCGTTCCGGTAAATTGCTTGTTTCCGAGCGTCTTGGTCGATACATTAGAACAATGCGACGTCCCCGTTTTGTGGAGATGACGATGCTCATTCACTCGTGGTCCCGGCTGGTCTACTCAATTGCCGCTCTATTGGCGGTCACGGCCACTGGCAGCACTGTCCATGCCCAAAGCAGCAGCATGTTCGGCGGTTCAGGTCCCATGAATAGTTCCAGTGGCCTCGGAACCGGCACATCCGGCGGAATGGCCAGCACTGGTTTGGGCGGTACGGGAATGGGTGGCATGGGTTTGGGTGGAATGGGCATGGGGACGACTGGCGGCGGTGCGATGGGCTCCCCGGTGAACGGCTCGGGTTTGGGTGGCCAAGGGGGAGCTGGGGGGGCCGGCGGTGTGCCGGGTCAAGGTGGCCAGAGAACGGCTCCAGTCGGTCAGGGAAACAATCGCTTTGTCGGGCAGACGCAATTCAACCAGCAGAATCAGTCGATGAACCAGCAGGGCCAGAACCGCGCGGCGAACACCCGGGGTCGTGCCGGGCAGAATCAGAACCAGGCGATGAATCCGTTCGGCAGCGGTGCCGGGGGTGCTCCGCAGCGAGTCATTCGACCTCAGCACAAGGTCGCGTTTGAGTACTCGCGCCCGACCACCGAAAAACTGACGACGAATATTACGGTCCGGTTTAGTAAACTCTCGAGTCGGGCTGCATTTAAAGGTGTCTCGATGGAGACCGACGGTACGGTTGTTACGCTCCGCGGAGAAGTCGACAAATCCGAGACACGTCGTTTGGCTGGCATGCTTGCCGCAATTGAGCCCGGAGTCCGCAAAGTCAAGAATGAATTGACAGTCAAAGAGCAACCGGCGCCAGTCGCGGAGTAGGCGTCTCGAGCAAGTGACGGGTCGAGTCCGCTCGAATTCTTTCAGCGTTGACGTACTGACT
>JAYTRB010000251.1:0-8030 GCA_043746425.1 Planctomycetia bacterium | reverse complement strand
TGGAGCGGATCGCACCCCTTCTAGCTGCTGCGCTGCGGCTGGGGCGCTCCCAGCACGGCTTTGGCGAATCGCACGATGGCAGCGTACAGGGTGGGGCATTGGTTGAAAGAGCAATATAATATATTGACGAGCGAGCAAACAACAACCCGCCCACCTGAAACTTCCCCGGACTTCCGGGCTCTCTTCGAGGGTGCGCCGGGGTTGTATCTCGTCCTGTCCCCCGACCTCAAAATTGTCGCCGTCAACGACGGCTACTTGCGGGCGACGATGACGCAGCGGCAGGCCATTTTGGGCCGGGGCCTGTTCGAGGTCTTCCCCGACAACCCCGACGACCCCGCCGCCACGGGCGTTCGCAACCTCAGTGCCTCCCTGGAGCGGGCACTGCGGGACAAGGCCCCCGATGCAATGGCGGTCCAGAAGTATGATATTCGCCGCGCCGAAGCCGAGGGGGGCGGGTTGGAGGAACGGTACTGGAGTCCGGTCAATTCTCCGGTCCTCGGGCCGGGTGGCGAGGTCGCCTACATCATCCACCGGGTCGAGGACGTGACCGAGTTCGTGCGGCTCAAACAACGGGGCGTCGAGCAGGACCAGCCGGCTCGGGAGATGCGTCTCCGGGGCGAGCGAATGGAGGCCGAAATCTTCTTGCGAGCGCAGGAGCTGCAGGGGGCCAACCAGCAGCTACGACAGGCCAACGAGGAATTGGGTCGGCTCAAGGCGGGCCTGGAACGGCAAGTGCAGGAGCGAACGGCGGAACTGCAACAGCAGCGGGAGCATCTGCGCGTCACGCTTGCCAGCATTGGTGATGCCGTGATCACCGCCGATGCCGATGGTCGGGTGACGTTCCTCAACTCCGTGGCTTGCTCCTTGACCGGGTGGACGCCGGAGGAGGCAGTCGGAAAAACGGTGCCCGACGTTTTGAACATTCTCAACGAGCAGACTCGAAAGCCGGTCGAGAACCCCGCTGAACGAGCGTTAAAAGACGGAATCATTGTTGGGTTGGCAAATCACACCATCCTGATCGGGAAGGACGGCTCGGAACGAGCCATAGACGACAGCGCCGCCCCGATCCGGGATGCCAATGGGGGCGTTATCGGCGTCGTACTGGTGTTCCACGACATCACGGAGCGGCGACGAATCGAGCGGGCAGTACAGAACGCCCTCGAATATGCGGAGAACATTGTCGAGACAGTGCGGGAGCCGATGCTGGTGCTGGACGGCCAGTTGCGGGTACGGACGGCCAACCCCTCTTTCTACCGCACGTTCCAGGTCGTCGAAGGCGACACGGTGGGCCGTTTACTCTACGAACTTGGGAACTGGCAGTGGGACATCCCGGCGCTCCGAAAGCTACTCGAAGAGATTTTGCCAGAGCAATCGTCGTTCAACGACTTCGAGGTTGCGCACGACTTCGAGTCCATCGGGCGGAAGGTCATGCTCCTCAACGCCCGCCGCATCTTCCGGGAGGGCAACCACACTGAGTTAATCCTGCTTGCCATCGAGGACATCACCGAGCAGCGGCGGTTGAATGACGAACGGCGGGAACTAGAAACCCGCTTCACGTCATTGGTCAAGAACATCCGGGACCATTCCATCTTCACGCTCGACCTCGCAGGCCACGTCACGAGTTGGAACCGGGAGGCCGACCGCATCCTGGGCTTCACCGAAGCCGAGGCCATCGGCCAACACTTCTCGATCATCTTTACGCCAGAAGACCGGCAGGCAGGGGTTCCGGCTGAGGAACTTGCCACGGCGTTGAGTGCTGGTCGGGCCGAGGACGAGCGGTGGCACCTCCGCAAGAATGGCGAGCGGTTTTGGGCATTGGGAATTGTGACGCCGACGCATGATGCCAACGGCAAGCACACCGGCTTCTCGAAAATCCTGCGGGACATGACCGACCGTAAGCGGGCCGAGGAAGCCCTGCACCAAAGCGAGGCGCGCCTGGCGAAAGAACTGGAGGCGATGAACCGCCTGCACGACGTGAGCACACGTTTGCTGGACTGCCGAGACACCCCAGCCGCCTTGGACGAGATTCTGGATGCCTCAATCACGATGCAAAGGGCCGACATGGGGAATGTGCAGCTCTACAACCAGCAATCGCAGACCTTGGAGATCGCCGCCCAGCGCGGCTTCCGCCAGGAATTCTTGGATCAGTTCCGATCCGTCACGTCCGAAGAGGACACGGCTTGCGGCCGAACGATCCGCAGCGGCAAGCAGGTTGTAATCGAGGACGTGCAGCAGGAACCAGGTTACGAACCGTATCGGGAAGCAGCCGCAGCAGCAGGCTACCGTGCCGTGCATTCCACGCCGCTAGTCAGCCGACAGGGAGAATTCCTCGGCGTGCTGTCCACGCACTTCTCCCAGCCTCATCGGCCATCGGAACGTGACCTGCGAATGCTTGATCTCTACGCCCGACAAGCAGCCGACATTATGGAACGGCTCAACATTGAAAAGATGCTGCGGGACGCCGACCGGCGTAAGGACGAGTTCCTGGCGACGTTGGCACACGAACTCCGTAACCCGCTGGCCCCTCTCCGTAATGGCCTGCAACTGATCCGATTGACTGCGGATCGGGCCGAACGGGAGCAAGTCCATGAAATGATGGACCGCCAGCTTGTGCAAATGGTGCGGCTTGTGGACGACCTCCTGGACATCAACCGCATCACCCGCAACAAATTGGAACTGCGGAAAACTTCCATTGACCTGGGGGCCGTCGTCCAGAGTGCCATTGAGTCAGCCCGCCCACAGATTGAGGCCAGCGGCCACAAGCTGACGGTCACATTACCGCCCATGCCAGTGTACCTGGACGGCGATCTGACCCGCTTGGCCCAGGTGTTCTGGAATTTGCTCAACAACAGCGCCAAGTACACCGAGCCAGGCGGACAAATACGCTTGGCCGTCGAGTTGCAAGGCAAGGAAGCCGTCATCACGGTGCAGGACAACGGCATCGGGATTCCCGCTGAGTCACTGCCGGGACTGTTCGAGATGTTCTCGCAGGTGGACCGGAGCCTGGAGCGGGCACAGGGCGGGCTGGGCATCGGGTTGGCGCTGGTGAAGGGGCTGACCGAGGCACACGGCGGCAGGGTCGAGATCCGCAGCGCGGGCCTCGGGCAGGGTTGTACCTTCGTCGTCCGCCTGCCCGTGTCGGAACGCAACATGCCGGTCGGCGACATCCCGGCCGACACCGTCAAGACGGAACGGAAGCCCCCGGCCGGCAACATCCCAGCCGACACCGCCAAGCCCGCCCCGAAGGGCCGCATCCTCGTGGTGGATGACAATCGGGACGGGGCGGCGAGCCTTGCCATGCTGCTGACGGCGATGGAGAACGACACCCGCACCGCCCACGACGGACTGCAGGGGGTAGAGTTGGCCGAGGCGTTCCGGCCCGACCTGATCGTGCTGGACATCGGCCTGCCAAAGCTGAACGGGTACGACGCCTGCCGCCGCATCCGGGAGCGGCCGTGGGCCAAGGAGACGCTGATCGTCGCTGCGACCGGGTGGGGCCAGGACGAGGACCGCCGCCGCTCGAAGGAGGCGGGGTTCGATCATCATTTAGTGAAGCCGATTGACGCCGCCGAACTTAACCGCCTGCTGGCTGAGAGAAAGTCATGAGGCCGGCCTCGGCTCCCTTCGACTACAGCCTGGACTTCAAGTCCATCGACTTCCGCCAGCAGCCGGAACTTTACCGCATCGGCAAGGGCGAACAGGGGGTGCTGCTGGTCGAGCCGTACAAGGGCGAACTCCTCCCGCACTGGCGGTTCAAGACGCTGGCCCAGGCGAAGAAGTCTTCGGCCAAGATCTACAGGATGTTCCTGGCGTACCTGAAGGCCGGCGACTTCCCCGGTGCAGACATGGCCCGCAAGTTCCTCCAGATGGGGTGGACCCGTGCGAGGCGGTACGCCAACCACAAGGGTGGACGAAAGTACGACAAGAAGACCGCGGAGCAGTTGCCGAGGACGGAAGACAAGGAGAAGGCGGCAGCAGCGGCGATCTTCTACGAGCGCTACGTCGCCGCACGCCAGCATTCGCAATACGTCAGGCAGAAGAAGCTGCACAAAGAGAAGCACGAGGCCCAGTGACTGAAGAACACAACATCAGCTCGGCGATGTTTTCATCGCTGCCATCATCAAACGCTTTCGAGCCCAACAAGCATCTGGCAGATCGTGCCGTCGAACAAGGGCCTGAAGCCAAACTTCACTCGCTCTCGACAAGAACACGAACTTCATCGCTGTCATCATGAAGCACGTCGCCGGGAATCTGACTTCTCGCTGGACCGATTTCCGTCTGTTGCCCAGGCTTTTCGATGCGTCGTGCGACCGCCTGCATGTTTTGCTGGCAATGGCAATCAATCGGGGGGCCGCCGCTGCCTTCCGCCGCGAGGGCGCAGGAGTTCCAAAGGCTGTATGCTTTCGTGTTTCGTGGCCAACCCGCATACATCTCGCGCACTCGCATTCCGTCGCAGTTACTTGACCCGCATCAGCTTCATGAGGCGGCCCGAAACATTCCAGTCCTGAACATACAGGTTGCCATCCTTGTCCCAGTAGGAACCATGCGTGCCACTGAAGACGCCTTCGACCCACTGCTCTTGCGGGACGTTAAAGTTCACCCTCTTTGCGGGGTCTGAGTTGTAGCCCAGAACCGCGATAATGGTGTTGCTCTTGTCGAGAATGACCACGCGCCCATGCAGATCTGGGACAGAGACATAGTCGCCCTGAATGGCCGCCGAGGTGGGCATTCCCAAACCAGTCACGACCTCGTCAATGAAAGTTCCCTCGAGATCGTAATGCAAAAGCCGGCCCTTGGGTTCGTGGTTGCGGTCGCAAATCAACAGCCGCGGCGGGTCATAGCGCGTGTCCAGCGTCATGCCATGCGCGGTATTGAATTCCTTGAGGGAGTTCCCTTTGGAACCGAAGTACTTCAAGTATTTCCCAGTCTTGTCGAACTTGAAAATGTGGTTGCTCGCATAACCGTCTGAAAGAAAGATGTCTCCATTGGGAGCGACGGTAATTGCCGTGGGATTAAACTGCGTCAGCTTCAGTCCGGATTCCTCGGGAAACCCCAGCTTCAAGACAATGTCGCCGGTTTCGGCGCGAAACTTGATTCCTTCGGCGTTCGCATTGCGGGCTCCGTATATGAACTCGCCCTCGGCTTCGTCGCGGATTTCCATGTCATGGATATTCGAGTATTTGTCACCCAGGAAACGGCGAATTATTTTGCCCTCGGGTGAAAAGACAAACACTCCGATCTGTGCACTCGTATAGATGCTGCCCGCCTTGTCGATCACAACACTCCCGTGAGTCGGGCCGATGACCGATTTCCCATCTTCGCCGAGCCCCCAGCCGGGGACTGTGTCGAACGTCATCGACCCAGAGCCCATCCGCACCGGCTGAACTTTTTCTGCTGCGAAAACCGCCGGGGCAATGCCAAGGAGGGCCATGATCGCAATTGAAAGCAAACGGCTCTTCATGTTCTGATTCCTGGTTGTGTTTTGGCCCCCAATCATTTGGCGGCCGTAAGCTGGCGAATTTCCCAATGAACAAGACAAAACGTTCGATGGCGCGGCCCATCATAACCTGCGCCCGATATCGACCGAAAGTCCAGCCCAGTTCTTCCATTGCTTTTTGCCAATTCAGCGCCGCGAAGATCGGCCGACGCGGTCTCTCGAGATGCGGGTCATCGCGATTTTCGAACTCGGCCACAACAGGGTCTTTCCCTATTTACTGGGGGGCAGATTCCGCGTAAAGATTCGTCGAACCCGTTGTGACCGCCGCTCATGGCACTCAAAAACGGGCGATTCCTCGACAATTCTTGACTACGATCACCACTTCCATAACGGGTTGGACGAATGTTTACGATTCCGCAGGACCCTGCTCTGCGTCAGCCCGGCCCAGGTGACGTGCCCTTCTGCGAAAAGCGACTGCGAAAACGACCGATTTGTGCCGTGTTTGAAAATGCGTTCACCTCGCGATGGAGACAGCGAATACTCGAAATCATCGCGCCCGCTGCTCGTCGTGCAAAAGCGCTTTCACCAAGGGAAGAAACTGCTGCATTTCGCATTCGATGGCTGCCAATGCCGCGGGAGCATCGTTCAAGCGGTTTTCGCGGCCCATGATTTCCATCTCGTGCGCCAGCTCCTCCATGCGCGTTTCTCCGAAATACCGAATCGCTCCCCTGAGTTTGTGGGCACTCAATCGCAGTCCGTTGGCGTCGCCAAGGCTGACGGCCCCGCGCAGTTGTTCCATCGTGACGGGACACTCTTCAATGAGCGCCACGACAAGTTCCTTAAGCAACCCGAGATCTCCACCCACGGCCTCCATCATGACCGATAAATCGAGGCCGTTCGTTGGCGCGGCAGAGGATTCAGATACCACCGGCAACGCCGCCGCGCCGACCGTGGCAGCGATGGCCTCAAACAGCTCCTGGCTTCGAATCGGCTTGGAAACATACCCATCCATGCCGGCCGCAAGGCAGCGTTCGCGATCTCCCTTCATGGCATGTGCCGTCATGGCAATGATGGGAATATGCAGACCAGTGTGCCGTTCTTTTTCGCGGATGGCGCTTGTGGTCGCGAGGCCGTCCATTTCCGGCATCTCGATGTCCATGAGCACGACATCAAAAGTCTGCGATTCCAGTTTTCGCAGGACTTCGAGACCGGTTTCGACGATCGACGTACTGTGGCCGCATTTTTCCAAAAGGCGCGACGCCAAGCGCTGGTTTACAAGATTGTCTTCGGCGAGCAAGACCCGTAGCTGGCGTTGCGAAGTGGCGATCGTCGCGGAGGCCGGCAAAGCATGTTGGACGCGCCGACCGGGCGCAGACTGCAAACTGAGGGCCCGCAGTATGGCGTCTAATAATTCGGCGCGTCGAATGGGTTTCAGCATATAAGCAGAAACGCCCAGCTCTTTGCAGCGCTGCGAATCTTCGCGGCGATCGGCCGATGAGAGCATCATGAGCGTGGGAAGAGTGATCTCAGGACTATTATGCAGGCGCTCGACCAGAGTGAAGCCGTCCATCTCGGGCATCATGTTGTCGGTCACGATGAGGGCGAACGGCTGGCCCTCGTGCTGGGCCTGTTTTAAACAGGCGAGAGCCTCTTCTCCGCTGGCGGCCACGACCGGTTTCATTTCCCACGCCGCGAGCAAACCCTCCAGGACCCGGCGATTGATGGCATTGTCGTCGACGCAGAGAACTCGAAGCCCGATGAGGCCGGCGACTTCGGCCGACAGAGGCCGCCGCACGACCGGCGCGGCCGACACTCCCAGACGGGCTGTGAAATGGAACACGCTGCCTTTGTCGGGTTCGCTTTCGACCCAGATGCGGCCCTCCATCATCTGCACGAGTTGCATCGAAATGGCCAGGCCCAGCCCGGTCCCACCGTATTTTCTCGTTGTCGATGAATCAACCTGTGAGAAGGCCTTGAACAGCCGTTCCATTTTCTCGGCAGGAATTCCGATGCCAGTGTCGGCGACGGCGAAATGCAATTCGACTTGGCCGTCGGCGTTCGATTCCTTTCCAATTTTAACGACGACCTCTCCCTGAGTGGTAAATTTGATGGCGTTGCCCGCGAGGTTCACCAGAATCTGCCTGATCCGCCCCGGATCGCCTACGAGCCCGTCAGGAACATCGGGCGCGACGTCATCGATCAGCTCCAGTCCTTTGGCATGCGCCCGCAGGGCCAAGGCCGCCAGAGTTTCGTCGACGAGGTCGCACAAGCTGAAGTCGATGACCTCGAGCTCGAGCTTTCCGGCTTCGATTTTGGAAAAATCGAGAATGTCATTGATTACGGCCAGCAGATAATCGGCCGAGCTTTTCACCATCTCGAGGTACTCTCGCTGCTCATCCGTAAGCTCGGTGTCGAGGGCCAGAGCGGTCATTCCGATGACGCCATTCATGGGGGTGCGAATTTCGTGACTCATATTCGCGAGGAAATCGCTCTTGGCGCGGTTGGCGGCTTCGGCATCGCTCTTGGCCTGTTGCAGTTCGGCATCGGTACGATTGATCGAACCGGCATTCCACCAGATGAGCGCGGTGAAGAT